>NZ_JAHRFC010000028.1:0-72983 GCF_020883015.1 Microcoleus sp. CAWBG640 | reverse complement strand
GTAGTTCTTGTTGACCAACCGTTGAAACCCTTATTAAAGCGTTGGTTTCGGGAGTTGAGCCCCTTAAAGGGCTCAACTCCCGAAACCAAGCGGGGGAAGGGATTGGAATTATTGGAGATGTCTATTGTGACTGATGAGAACCATTCATCAGCAAGTCAAAGAAATTTTTTCGACTCTAGGAAAATCCTGATTGAATAGCTAAAATAGTGGATATTTAGATTATTTCCAGGATCAATCATGCCTAGTGCAGTAATATTGACCGCTCTCCCAGTCGAGTATATGGCTGTTCGCACCCATATAGCCGACCTCCGAGAAGAAATGCACCCCCAAGGCACAATTTACGAACGCGGAAAATTTGTTGCTAACGCTACGTCATGGGAAGTCGGGATTGTGGAAGTGGGTGCTGGTAATGCCGGGGCGGCAGTGGAAGCGGAAAGGGCGATCGCCTATTTCAATCCCAGTGTCATACTGTTTGTGGGAGTTGCTGGAGGCATTAAGGATGTTGCGATCGGTGATGTGGTAGCCGCGACGAAAGTCTATGGTTACGAGTCTGGCAAGGCAAAACAGAAATTTCAACTCAGACCCGATTCAGGGCTATCTACATACAGCTTGATCCAGCGAGCGAGGGCTGAGTCGAAAAAATCGGACTGGCTGCAAAGGCTGACATCTGCACCGGAGTCTACCCCCCGCGTATTCGTTGCACCAATTGCCGCCGGGGAAAAAGTGATTGCTTCAAGCAAGTCTAATGTTTTTAAGTTTATCCAGTTGAATTATGGTGATGCGGTAGCTGTCGAGATGGAGGGGCGGGGCTTGCTACAAGCGGCTCATGCCAATCACCAAGTATCGGCACTGGTTATCCGTGGGATTTCCGATCTGATTGATGGTAAGAGTGAAGCAGATGCGGGTGGTTCTCAGGAAATGGCTGCACGGAATGCCAGTGCGTTTGCTTTTGAGATCCTGGCAAAGCTTCAGATTGAGGAGACGGCTAAGGCATCTTCCCAACAATCTACTCTGCCACTCCTTTTACCTAAATCTGCTCAAATCATGAGTTCTGACTCTACACCTCCAAAAGTTTTTATCAGCTACAGTCATGACTCCCAAGAACACAAGGATCGGATTCTGCAACTTGCCGATCGCTTTCGCGACGATGGTATTGACTGCAATATTGACCAGTACGAAGATTCGCCGCCTGAAGGATGGCAACGCTGGATGCTGAACCAGGTTGAGGCGGCAGATTTTGTGTTGGTTGTCTGTACGGACCAGTACGATCGGCGATTTCGGGGCCATGAAGAAGCGGGAAAGGATAAGGGCGCAACCTGGGAGGGTGGGGTAATTATTCAAGAACTCTACGATGCTCAAGGGAAAAACTCAAAGTTCATCCCTGTCACTTTTACTCCCCAGGACACTGACTTTATTCCCAGCCCTTTACGCGCTGCAACTAACTATAAGCTGAATAGCACAGATGGCTATGAACTGCTTTACCGCCGTCTGACCAATCAACCTAGAACCCGCAAACCGGATCTGGGTAAATTACAAACTTTAGCCCCGCGCGATCGCAAACAGGTTTTTCCAGCTATTTCAGATGATTCACCAGCCTCTAATTCTCGCCCACTCAACTTCTTTGCGCTTGATGATACTTGGGTTGGTCGGGAAAGTCTGATTCAGGATTTGAGTTCTCGAATTCGCTCCTCTTGTCGATTACTAATACTTGTGGGAATTACAGGGATTGGTAAAACGGCTTTAGGAGAAAGATTAGCAGTCGAGTTATCAGACTGGTTTGAGGAAGATTGGAGTAAGTTTCACGAACAGAATTTTGAGGAGGAACAGCAATCTAATGATTTTGCTAGCGTAGCGGCGAGGTGGCTGGAGAAATGGGGCGAACTGATTACGCCGGAAGACCGCAAAGATACTCAGCGCCTGCTATATCGATTGGTGAAACATCTAAAAGAGAATCGCTATTTGGTTCAACTTGATTCTTTAGAAAACATTCTACAGGGGAATGAAGAAGAGGGATGGAGTGATTTTAAAGATGACTGGTGGGTGCGATTTTTTGAAAGTTTGCTAGCCGCAGATTCTTGTGAAAGCTGTATCATCCTAACTTCACAAGATTTACCCGCTCAAATCCCAACAATAGGAACGAGGTATCAAAATTTTTGGTATTGCCAACCTCTGAGCGGTCTGGAAGAACCAGAACGGTTAGCATTGTTCCACAAAATAGGATTAGATGTTGGTACAGAGTCAACAGGTAAGCCTTATTTAGAGCGAATTGGACGTGCTTATGAGGGACATCCTTTAGCGTTGCGGGTGATTGCTGGGGAAATTAGGAATAAACCTTTTGATGGTAATGTTCTGGCTTACTGGAATCAGTACGGACGTGAAGTAGAAGAGGTTGAGAAGGCGATCGAGAAAGCTAAGACTAAAGGAATAACAGCATCAGCGGATGATAAGTTTAACCTGCATCGATACACGCGCAACTTGCGAAGGAATGTGCGAGTTCGGCTAGAAAAGACTTTTAATCGGTTGCAAAAAGATGTTCGCTATGCCTATATATTGTTGTGCGAAGCTTCGGTGTACCGCTGTCCAGTTCCAGAGGATTTTTGGCTCTCCCATCTGGAGGATTGGGATCGGGATAAATATGAACAGCAGGTAGCGTTGGATGCGTTGCGCGACAGATATTTAGTAGAAGAAGTCGTTGAAAGTGATCGGTGTTTGCTCAGGGAGCACAATTTAATCAGGGGTGTATCGCTTGAACATTTAAAACAATTGGATGACAATGACGAATAATCTTGGCGAGTTCGACAATCGAGAAAAACAGACTAACCAGAGGATTGACATTACACCTCCTGGAGAGTCTTTACTGGCAGAGCTTGGTATTGATAAAGCAACACTCAAATCCATCAGGCCCATTTGGAAACGTACTCACTACAGAGCCGTTATCAACTGGCTATTGAAGTACAAACCTTTGCCATCAGCAACCAAGTTAGAGCAAGTCAGAGGTTATTTAGAAGCCGTTTATCATCTTACAGAAATAGAAGCTTGGGGACAAGCATATAAGATTATTACTACTCGCCTCAATACTCCTACAAAAGAAGAATTACATAATCAACTGAATACCTGGGGTTGTTATCAAGAACAAATTAATCTTTATAAGATGGTTTTATCGAAGGTGTCTCCCATTACAGATGCAATTTGTTTAAATGGTTTGGGCGACGCATATCTGGGCCTAGGAAAACTCGATCAAGCAACTCATTTCTATTTGCAGAGTGTAGATATTGCACAGACAATTTCAGCACCTCGACTAGAAGGAATTGCCTTTGGAGGCCTAGCCAATACTTATCTGGCTATGGGAAATCGGAACCAAGCAATAGAGTATTATCAACAACAATTGAAGATTTCTCAAGAGATTGGAGATAGATGGATAGAAGTAATAGCACTAATTGGAATTGGAAAGAGCTTTAACTTTATAGGGGAGTTTCAAAAAGCTACTAGATATTATCTGCAAAGTCAAGAAATGGCTATAAAAGTAGATCATAAAAGAGGTAGAAGAATTGCTCTAGCTGAACTGGGAAATATTCAAACTGCTATCGGACAGTATCAAATAGCTATTGAATATTACAATCAAGAACTGGAAATTGCCAAAGAGATTGGCGAAATAGCTGGTGAGGGAGATGCGCTAGGGAGTCTGGGAACTGCCTACTACTTGATCGAAGATTACCTCACCGCACTTGAATATTCTCAGCAGTCTCTAAAAATAGCCCTAGATATTGGAGATGCAAAAGGCAAGACTAAAACACAGGGAAGTATAGGAGTTATTTACCATAGTTTAGGAGAATATGAATCTGCAATGGACTATCATCAAAAATCTCTAATAATTGCTCGTGATATTGGAGACAGACTGGGAGAAGCAGAAGCTTTAGCTAATTGGGGAATAACTCATAGGGAGTTAGAGCAATCTTCTGAATCTATACAAAAACTGCACGAAGCGCTGGAAATTTTTAGAGAAATTGAAAATCCCATGGAAGAGGCACGAGTTCTAAAAACTTTGGCAGAGGTTTATCAAACTTTAGGTAATCGGCCTGAAGCCATTAATTTTGTAGAGCAGGCTTTGATGATTACCAACAAACTAAAAACTCCCCTAGCAGAAGTATGCCATAAGCTTAAGACTGATTTATTGCAAGATAAACCTGCGGATATATCTCAGTCATTAAATGAGTTTTTTATCAATCAAATTCAAGAACAAAATAATCTTTTAAAGTTTTTTACAACTCAACTACAAAGAGATACCCCACACTTGGGTGGGGGTGAATTACGTTCAAATTTACCAACTTCTAAACAGGAACAAGAATATCGAATTGAGGCACAGCCTTGGTATTCTCCAAACCTTCCTAAAAGTCAAGAAATTGATGAAAGCAAATGCGAACAACTAAAAAAGGAAATTGATGCCGTTATTATTACCGCAACAGATGTCGAATTGAAAGCTGTAACACACCTACTAAAACCTTATCCCAGAAGGAAAAATGTTTTACTGGTTTACTCTGGACCTGAAACCTACTATCTGGGAAGATTCGGCGCGTACAATACTGTCGTTACTAAATGTAGGATTGGAGCAATCGGTGACGGGTCTGTTATTCTAGCAACTGAACAAGCTCAACGTCTCTGGAATCCCAAAGCAATTATCATGGTTGGTATCGCCTTTGGTAAAGATCCGACTAAGCAAAAGATAGGGGATGTGTTAGTTGCATCACAAATTATCTCTTACGAACAGCAGCGTGTTGGCGAAGAGATAATTCATCGTGGTAGTATTCCACCAAGTAACACAATATTGCTGAATCGTTTTGAAAACGTTCAAAATTGGCAGTTTGCTCGTCCAGACGGTTCATATTGTAGCCTCATTGTCGGCTCTATTCTGTCCGGGGAAAAGTTAGTTGACAATCCAGATTTTAAAGCCACTCTATTTCAGAAGTTTCCGCAAGCAGTGGGAGGAGAAATGGAAGGGGCAGGGCTTTGTGCAGCATCGGGGCGCGTAGGTACAGCATGGATTTTAGTGAAGTCTATCTGCGACTGGGGAGATGGAAAAAAACACAAAAAGCATCAACCCTTAGCGGCCGCGGCCGCGGCTTCGCTGGTGCATCATGTCTTGTCTCAAAAAACTGCCATGAATGGAATAAAAAAATTGATTAACTGAATAGATAAAAAAAATTATAAAAACCCTTGAGGTTACATAATGAGTACACAGAGTGAGTTAGAAGAGCAAGACCAAGAAACTTTAGAGAACTTTCGTATCACACCTTCCGGTGAATCCATACTGGCACAGTTGGGTATCGAACCAACTGCTATCAAAACTATCAAACCACCTTGGAAACGCAACAAATATAGGGCTGTAGTGAACTGGTTAATGAAATATAACCCCCTATCTGATGTTACTAACATTGAAAAAATTAAGGGTTTAGTGGAAGCATTTTACCATCTTTGTGAAGTAGAAGCTTGGAAAGAAGCAAGCGAAATTCTTTTTATCCAACTTCTTACCTTCACCCAAGATGAGTTACACAATCAATTAAGTATTTGGGGATACCACAGCCAACGAGCTGAACTTTATCACAAAATTTTAGACAGATTAGAACCTAACTCAAACAGCATTATTGTTAATGGTCTAGGTAATTCCTGTATTGCTTTGGGAAACTATGCTAAAGCGCTGGAGTATCACAATCGCAGTTTGGCTCTCGATCGAGAGATTGGCGATCGCAAAGGAGAAGGTTCAGCTTTGGAAAATATTGGGGCTATTTATTTTCAGTTGGGAGATTATACCAAAGCAATTGAGTATCAGCAACAGCATTTAACGATCGCAAAGGAAATCGGCGATCGTACAGGAGTTGGGCAAGCTCTGTTAAATTTAGGACTAACTGCTCATGCTTTGGGAGAATATACCCAGGCAATTGATAATTATGAGCAAAGTTTAGTAATTGCACGAGAGACAGGTGACAGTTATTTGGCAGGACAGGCTTTAGGGAATTTGGGACTTGCTTATTATGACTTGGCAGACTATGGCAATGCCATTGAATGTCATTTGCAAAGTTTAGTGATCGCACAAAAGAGGGAAGACTTGTCAGCAGAAGGAGATTGTTTTGGTAACTTGGCACTAGCTTATGATGCTTTGGGAGCGTATACTAAAGCGATGGAGTATCTAGAAATAAGTTTGGTAGTTGCACGAGAAACTGGAGAACGTTCAGGAGAAGCCAGCGCATTAGTGAACTTAGGTTATGCTTACGAAGCTCTGGGAAAATATGATCAGGCAATAAAATTTCACACCCAGAGTTTAGCAATAGCTCAAGAAATTGGTGACCGCTTGGGAGAAGCGAGTGCTTTGGAAGGTATAGGCAATATTTATAAATATCAAAGAAAATATCAAAGAGCAATTTCTTACTACAAGCAAAGCCTAACCATAGCTAAAGAAATTGGAGACAAAAAAGGGGAGGCTACATCTTTAGGAAACCTAGGTGTTGTTTACAATGATTTGGAGAAGCATCAAAAAGCAATTAAGTACCATCAGCAACGGTTGAAGATCGCACGAGAAATAGGAGATAGACAAGGTGAAGGACAAGCTTTGGGAAATATCGGCAATACTTACGATGCTCTCAGCGACTTGACACGCGCAATTGATTACCAGCAACAAAGCTTGGCGATCGCCCAAGAAATTGGAGATAGAAAAGGAGAATCAGAAGCTCTCGGAAATCTTGGTAATGCTTATTATGCCCTGAACAACTACGCACAAAGTATAGAATATCATCAACAGTGTTTAGCTCTTGCTGAAGAAATTAATGACTTATGGACTCAGGGTGCAGCGCTAGGAAATTTGGCAAGTGTTTATGCGGATATGGGAGACTATGGCACAGCCATTGATTACAATCAGCAGTGTTTATCCATCGCCAAAGAAACTAGAGATCCTGAAGTTGAAGGTATTGCTCTTTGTAACTT
The DNA here is from genome assembly GCF_020883015.1 of Microcoleus sp. CAWBG640. Taxonomy (NCBI): domain Bacteria; kingdom Bacillati; phylum Cyanobacteriota; class Cyanophyceae; order Oscillatoriales; family Microcoleaceae; genus Microcoleus; species Microcoleus sp. CAWBG640. The sequence goes on along the minus strand of NZ_JAHRFC010000028.1, from coordinate 66,011 downwards.
AGGAGCTTGTCTGCTCAAACTGGAACGTTACTCGGAAGCTCTAGAATCTCTACAGGCAGCTATCAAGATTTTCAAAAAGATTGGGAATCATTCTGCTCAGGTTGAAGCCTTGAATAGATTAAAAGAACTTCATCAAAAGTTAGGTCATCAAAACTTAGACGACAGTAAACCAACTACTAATTATGAATGATATGAGTAATCTAGCTGAGACAGAGCTTGAAGTAGATATTTTACCACCCAGAAATTTGATAATAGAAAGCTTGAAGATTAATTCAAGCTATTTAAAATCTATTAATCCCATCTGGAAACGAACTCATTACAGAGCAGTTTTGAATTGGATCGTAAAATTTACGCCTAATCCATCAGCAAAAAATCTAGAAAAAGTTAAGGCTTTATTAGAAAGTTTTTATCATCTTTGCGAAGTTGAAGAATGGTTACGAGCTTCGACCATTTTAGCTACTAAACTCGATACACAGACTAAGGAAGAGTTCCAAAATCAACTTCATACATGGGGATATTATCAAGAACAAGTTAACTTGTATAGTAAGCTGATAGGTCGATTAGATTCAAGCTGGATAGATTCTATTTTATTAATTGGAATAGGTCGGTCATACCAAGCTTTAGGAAAATATACTCTTGCTCTTGATGTTTATCAACAGAGTTTTGCTATATCTAAAGAAATCAATGAAGAGCAGATACAAAAAATAAACCTCAATAACCTTGGTAGTATTTATATGGCTTTAGGGAACTATGAGTTAGCCATTGAATATTATCAGAAAAGCTTGACTTTAGCCCGCAAAATTGCTGATACCCAAGGAGAAGCAAAAACTTTTGTCAACCTCGGCATTGCTTACTATTCACTAGGTAGGTATCAGGAGGCAATGGAATTGTATCAAAAAGGTTTGGTAATAGCTCAAGAGAGTGGCGATCGACAAACAGAAGGGAAAATTTTAGGAAATCTTGGAAATGTCTGTCATATGCTGGGTAATTATCATCAAGCAATTGACTACCACGAACAGCTTTTAGGAATAATGCAAGCCATCGGCGATCGCCTTGGAGAAGGTGCAGCACTCGGAAATTTAGGTAGTACCTACCGGATTTTAGGGAAGTACGATCGAGCCATCGCATATCATCAACAACATTTGACGATCGTTCGCCAAATTGGAGATCGTCAGGGAGAAGGTGTAGCTCTTAATGGTCTTGCTAATATTTACAACTCTTTAGGCAATTACACCCAAGCCATTGACTATTATAATCAATACTTAGCTATTGCTAGGGAAATTGGCGATCGACAAGGCGAGGGAGTCGCTATCGGTAACTTAGGTGGTTGTTATAATTCTTTAGGAAAATATCACCAGGCTATCAATTACCACCAGCAGTTTTTAAATCTTGCCAGGGAAATGGGTAGTCGCCAAAGAGAGGGAGTTGCGCTTGGAAATCTAGGTAACGCTTATGATGAACTGGGAGAACATACTAAAGCGATGGAGTGCTATGAACAGTATTTGACTATTGCACAGGAAATCGGCGATAGATCGGGTGAATCTCACGTATTGTGTAATTTAGGAAACACCTTAATCAAACTTAAAAAATATTCAGAAGCTCAACATTTTTTGCAAGCGTCACTGGAGATCACTCAAGAAATTGGTGAACCTGTGGTAGCAGCTTATGTTCTTAAAAATTTTGCTGAACTTTATCAAAAGCTAGGTCAACAAAATCTGGCTATAGAGTATTGCGATCGCGCCTTATCAATTGCGACAGAGTTAGACATCCCTCTCAAAAAAGAGTGTATGGAATTAAAACAACAATTGGAGTCCAGCTATGAGTAATTTGACAGAGAACTTCTCATTAGGTGCTAAAAAATGGATCGACTAATACCCTCTACTGATTCAATTTTAGCAGAACTTGGCATCGATCGAACCGATCTTAAATCTATCAAACCCCATTGGAAACGCACCCAATACAGAGCGATAGTCAATTGGCTAACCAAATACCAGCCTCCGTCCTCCGGCTCCAATTTGGAGATGGTGCGGGGATATCTCGAAACCTGCTATCACTTTTTCCAACTAGAAGACTGGGAAAAAGCCGATCGAGTATTGATGATTCGTGTTGCTGGTTTAACAGATGAAGATCTAGACGATGCTCTAGGAACCTGGGGTGCATACTCTGAACAAATTAATTTGTATCAGAAGCTGCTAGGTAAACTAAATCACAAAAGAAATATCTCCATACTAAATGATTTAGGATATGCTTACGACACGATTGGGCAATTTCAAACAGCTATTGATTACTATCACACTGCTCTGGAAGAATCCCAAAAAGTCGGTCAAATCAAACTGCAAAGCATGACCCTATCTAATCTCGGCAGTACCTACACCAGTCTTGGGGATTACCAGGCTGCCACTTCAGTTCTCAATGAAGCTTTAGAAATTGCTCGCAGCCAGCAAGATGACTCCATTCAGAGTCCTGTACTGAACAATCTAGGTGACGTTTATTTAAGAAAGAGCGAGTACGATCGGGCGCTTGATTTTTATCAACAGAATTGGTCGATTGTCGATCGCATGGGAGATACCAAGGGTAAAATTACCTCTCTCAACAATCTAGGCGCTGTCAATAGCTGTCTCTGGAACCATGAAACAGCGATCGACTATTACCAGCAGGCTTTAGCACTCGCAATAAAGTTTTCTTACCCAAGAGAACAAATGCGTGCGCTGAGTGGTTTAGGAGATGTTTTTCTCACGCAGGGAAATCCTGAAAAATCTCTGCATCAACAGCAGGAAGCACTCGATATTGCGAAAAAATTGGGCGATCGAGTGAATGAAGGAACTATTTTAGGCAGCATTGGCAATGTTTATTATGGCATCGGTGAACATCATCAAGCAATCTCATTTCACCACAAGGCTCTCAACCTCGCTCGAAGTCTGGGAGATATGAGCACTGAAACGACTGCACTGGCAGCTCTGGGAAAAGCACATATTGCCCTACAAGAAATTGAGCAATCTGAGCAATTCTATCAAACAGCATTAGAACTGGGACGAGAAATCGGCGACTCTGGTTCAGAAGCCACAGCAATTCTTGGACTAGGCAGCATTGCTTTTCACAAAAAGCACTATAAAACTGCGATTCAGCGTTTGAAACAGGGTTTTAAAATCGCTCGTCGAATCGGCGATTTGCGTAACCAGGTTGGTGCCCTCGGCACAATTGGTAACTGCTACATTCGCCTAAAGCAGTTTGCACGAGCCATTGGCTACTTCCACGCCAGTGTCAATTTAGCCCGCAAAGCAGGAGATGTTGAAAACGAAAACGAAGCTCTCATCAGTATCGGAAGTGCTTACACTGCTTTGGGTGATGTGGATAAAGGCATTGATTATTTTCACCAAAGTTTTATCCGTTCCCAAGAAATTGGTGCCCAAAAATCGGTAGGCTATGCTCTCTACAACCTCGCCATGAGTTATGCTCGTATTCAAGACTGGCAACAAGCACTCTTGCATATTTTACGAAGCCTTGCTATTTTCGATCGCCTTCAACTCCCGGATGCTCAAGATACTGTGAACATAGTCTGGAGGCTGATTCAAACTACAGAATTGGATGTCCAGGATATTGAAGCAGCATTAGCTGAGATTGCAGAGTTAGATGGCGACTCCGTTGCAGAACAAATAGCAACCTGCTTAGCTGAAACAGATTCGGACGTGATTGATGCTAGTTAGTCAACCCAGTTGGTCATTTCCAAAAGAATCTGATATTATTTTATATTGTATAATAAAGCGTTAATTATCTTAATCAACTTCTTCATTTAGTATGTTATATCACAGAATAATGAATCCAATAATTAGGTGAATTCATGAATAAAAAAGCTGAGTTAAATGAGGAAAAACTGGCTAGACAAGAAGTTAGTAGCATACCTTCCGGTGAGTCTGTTTTAGCTGAACTTGGTATTGAACCAGCTACGTTAAAACTTATTACCCCAAAATGGAAACGTACTCAATACAGAGCCGTCATTAACTGGATAACCAAATACAAACCTCAGCCAGATTCACCTACCTTAGAACAATTACGCGGCTGTCTAGAAGCATTCCACCACCTTTGCGCCGTTGATGCCTGGGAAAAAGCCGCTAACTTAATTAGGAGAGGAGTCCCTGTTATAAATTCGACAGATCCTATCAATAGTTCTGAAAATATTTATTTAGAGGAAGCGCTGCATAATCAACTCGGTGATTTTGGCTACTACCGAGAACAAATAAATCTGTGCAGCCAAATACTCGGAAAATTTAATGATGAAGTTGATGATATTTGTTTCAATAGTTTAGGTCTAGCACATAGCGCTTTAGGCAACTATCAGAAAGCTATTGAGTGCCATCAACAACAGTTAGCGATCGCCACCGAACCCGAATCTCAAGAAATTGCCCTGACTAATCTAGGCAATATTTATGGTTCTTTAGGAGAATACCAAGTAGCTATCGATCTTTACCAACAAGCCTTGGCTATTTCCATTACTATTTCTCATGAAAAAGGTCAAGCCAAAATTCTAGGAAACCTTGGTGTTATCCACCGATTACAGGGAGATTACGAGCCAGCTAGTGAATATCACCGACAACAGTTAGAAATCGTCTACAAAATTGGCGATCGCAAAGGAATCGCTAATGCTCTTGAAAATTTGGGAATTGTTTATTACTTCTTAAGAGATTACCAGAAAGCTGCCGAAAATATGCAGGGTAGCTTATCAATTACTATGCAATTGGGGAATAGAAGAAATGAAGCGAGTACGCTAGGCAGTTTGGGCAATGTCTATTTTGCTTTGCAGAACAACTCCTTAGCCTGGGATTTATATCAACAGCAGCTAGAACTTTCCCGCGAAATAGGATATTTGGAAGGAGAAAAGGCAGCATTGGGAAATTTAGGTGTAGTTTGTAATTCCACGGAACAATACGAGACAGCTATTAAATATTACGAACGAGGATTAGCGATCGCCCGTAACATAGGCGATAGACAAGGTGAGTCATATGCACTCAGTAATTTAGGCAATACTTATACTTATTTAGAGCAATATGAGACAGCAATTGAATACCACAAACAAAGCTTAGGAATTGCCGCTGGGATTGGCGATAAATGGGCAGCAGGAGCAGCAATACATAATTTAAGCGATGCCTACCGCTTGCTCAAAAAGTTCGATCTAGCCACATTATTAGGGATGCGAAGTTTGTATATATTTGCCTGCATACAATCTCCTGAAGTAGAAACAGCAATGATGACTCTCAGTAAAATAGCGCTGGAAATTGGTATAGACGAATATGCTGAGTTAATAGAGGAGCAATTACACGTCATTGAGCAAGAAGAGCGGGGTGAACAGGCAGTAGCAGGGCTAAGAAAATTACTTTTTGAGAATTGATTTTTAGACCATTTGCTCGCGAATGTTGGTAGCGAAGAACTCTAAGGCGAGCGCCACTTTGTTAAATAATTAGTTATAATTAATACTTCATACATAACAGCATACTTGAATTCACAAGTGGTACAAAAGTATTTACCAATGCCTCGTGCAGTCATCCTAACCTCTTGTCCTGATGATTACCAAACTATTTGCACTCATTTGACAGAGCTTACCGAAGAAACGCATCCTCAAGGAACAATCTATGAATTGGGACAGTTCTCTGCAAATGGACAAACCTGGGAAGTCGCGATCGCCGAGATTGATAACAGCAATACCAGTGCAGCTTCTGAAGCGGAGCGAGCAATCAGTCATTTCAAGCCAGATGTTATCTTTCTGGTAAGCAGCGCTACCGGCATTAAGGATGTATCTCTGGGTCATGTTGTAGTTGCTAACAAAGTCTATGGTTACGAGTCGGGTAAAGCCGAAAATGAATTTTTACCTCGACCAGAGGCACAGAAGCCATCCTATCAGCTTCAAGAAAGAGCAAAAGCGGCACGGAGAAAACCTGACTGGCGGCATAGGTTACCTCCTGAAATATCCAATCAAGATTCTTCAGTTATTCTCGCACCGATTGCATCTGGAGAAAAAGAAGTTGCCAGCGAACGGGCGGATCTTTTAAAGTTTTTACGCTCTAACTATGGCGACGCTGTTGCTGTTGAGAATTTAGGATTCGGCTTTCTCAAAGCTGTTGCTGCTAACGAGAACGTTTTTGGATTAACAGTACACGGTATCTGCCGTCTGATTAATGATAATCCAGACGGGGGAATTCAAACAAACTCTAGAGCCATTGGCTCGCAGAATGCAATTGCATTCACTTTTGAGATTCTTGCCAAGTACAAAACGGATTATGCAGGAACCACTGAACGAGTTCGAGGAGTTGTGTTATACGACATAACTTCTGACGATCTGCTAGCTGAAATCGGACAACGAGTTGAAGCAGCAGCGATTTGTGGCTCAAGCAACCTTATTGATGAACGTCATGAACGCATTGACTATGCACAAACCTTAATCAAACAGGGCCAATTCAATCAGGCAGTTCAATATCTAGAATCGCTGAAGGCGGAGCTATGGTATCAACTAGATGACATACTCAAGTATCGTCTTCTAACGAATCTAGGCATGGCAAAGCTGGGTCTTGACGAAAGCAGCGATGCTGCTGCTGCAAAATTTCTGGAAGCACGACAATATAATCCACAAGATGACACAGCATTAGCCCTAGCAGCAATGGGCTATGTGTTTCAGCAAGACTATTCCAAGGCTGAGAATTTTATTGAGAAAGCATTGCAGAAAAACCCAGCGAATGCCCTTGCATACTCGTTGCGCGTTCGGATAGCTTCAGTCACAGAATCTATTGAGTCAGTGCTAGAACAAATTCCTCCTGCGTACCACGAATGCCCAGATGTTTTGGTAGCAGTTGGAGAAGCAGCTCTGAAACGCGGACTATATGAAAAGGCAGAAGAATGGTGGCAAGCTGCTCTTAATAACAACAATGGCAGCAGTATGGATAGCGTCAAAGCTTTTCTGGGTGTTGCTTTAATGGAACCTATTACTCAGAACTATCCACTCATTGCTGCTGGTCAGCTATTAGATTCCCAAAAGCATAGTTTGGAACGGGCTGTTTCCCTCTTCACTGAAGTTTTGGGAGGAACCTACGTAAATCCAAATGATTTATCACACATAAAATTCACAGCGTTGGTTAATAGAGCAGGAACTCTACGATTGCTAGGTCAGTATGATGAAGCAATTCGTGACATTGAAATTGCTCTTCGGAAAAAACCCAAAGAGCCTTACTTGATTAAACAACGTGCTCTGTTAGCCCATGAAAAAGGAAACGAAGAAGAAGTTTATAACTATGTGCAGCAAATTTTGTTTTCTCCCGAAACACCAGAAGCATCGTTGTTAGCTGCTAGCTCCTTAATGGCTCTCAAGCGCGTTAAGGAAGCGGAAGACATATTGAACCAGTTTTTGCAAACAGACAGTCCTGAATATCTCAAGCAGGAAGCTAAGCGCCTCAAGTTTGACCTGTTCTTAGAACGTGACGATCGCAAGAATGCAGAGGACATACTTCAACAGGTAAACAACGAAGACCCAGAAAGCGTTTTTACACTTATTCAAAACATCCGGTGGCAGAAGTATATTGGTTCAGAGGAAAATATTCCAGCGTTAGTTGAACAAGCTAAAGCGGCTCTTTTTTCCAAAAGTTCTACTCATGCCCAAATTATTCTTGCTGATGTTCTTTATTCATTGAGTTACTATCGGGATGCAGCCGAAGTTTATGAGCACTTTGTTGATAAAACCCTTAATACTGCACTTTCTCGCCAGTTGGTACAAGCTCACTATTTCGCAGGAAACTACAGAGATGCGCTGAATTTATGCCAACAGCTTCTCGATAAATATGGTGTTCTACCGACTCTCTCCGAAATAGCTGCCTCTATCTATGGCGATATAGGTAATATGGATGCTACTAGGCAAATTTGTGAGAATTACCTCAATATTTTTCCCGATAATGTAGTAGTGCAGTTGCTATTGGCATCAGTGCACTATGCTACAGGAAAATATGAGGAATTAGATCGATTTCTTGATTCAAGACCAAGTATTAAAACTTTAAAATTAGCTAACATTAAGAAACTTGCTCAATTTTATAAAGTTAGGGATCGGATCGATAGCTTTTTTGAAGTGATTTATGAAATGAGGCATTGTTTCTATAACGATGGGCAAGTTCATGCCTTCTATCAGATATCATATCTTGAGGCAACCAAAATCCAATCGGGCATTCAGAATTTTGAGACAGTAAAAGATGGATGCGGAGTTCTCTTGAGGAATAATTTTGGTAAAGACCAGTGGTACATCCTTGAAGATCGACCAGATGCAAATTTAACCCAGTATGAACTTAATTCTAGCCAATTACTTTATCAATACTTGATTGGTAAGAATATTGGAGAAGAAATTGTTCTAGTAGAAGATAACTTCGGACGTAATGCTTTCAAAATTTTAGCTATCACAGATAAATACTGTGCGGCAGGTAAGCAAAGCTTCTCTGTATTAGAAAATCAGATTAATATCAAGGATTTTAGGATGGTTGCTGTTCCAATGGAGGGAGATAGTCCCTCTTCTAATTGGGTGCAACAGTTTATTAAAGGATTACAACAATATCAAGAGGATTTTAATCTCATCAAATCTGAATATGTTTCAGGTAAGTTTCCTCTTGGTACTGTTGCTATTTTGGTGAATCGCAATCCAATAGAACTTTGGCAGATTTTGACATTTGGATCGTCACCTTTCATTCATGCATGGTCTAACTACCAACAGGAGAAGTTTGAAGATGCTTTAATCACTCTTCAAAAGGGTGGACTTATCGTTATCGATCCTATCTCATTAGTTACTCTTCACCATTTAGGGGTCGCAGATGATGTTGTGAGACTTCTCGGAAAATTTGGAATTGCCCAGTCAACAATCGACCTGTTTCAAGCAAAGCTCGACACAGCACAAGGTTTACAGGGTGAGGGATTTACAACTTTTGGAGTAGAGGATGGGCAAGGTATCAAACAAGAGGTTACTTCAGAACAGATTGCTCGAGAAAAAACTTTTTTTGGACAAATTATTAATTGGGTTAGAGAGAATTGTTTTGTTTTACCTTGCCAGAGAAAACTGGATATCAACCATGACGAGCGAACCAAACTATATGAGTCGATAGATGCAGTGTTTATTGATACAATGCTAATTGCTGGAGAGCCTGGACGTATTCTATATTCTGACGATCAGTGGTTACGCTGGTATGCAGGTGCAGATTCGAGTGTACCGGGAGTTTGGACGCAAGTTGTTTTGAGATACTGTTTAATACAGCAAAATACTAACGAATCTCTTTACAGTAAAGCAACACTAGGACTTGCAAATCTGGGTTACAGATACACAATCATTGATGCTAAAATTTTGATGGAGGCAGTCAGACTCACCGAATGGAAATTACAGCCAATTTATGCTTCAGCGTTAAAAGCACTTGCTGATAAAAATACTACTCTGGAATATGCAGTGTCCGTCGCAGCGGATTTTCTCCGTCAACTTTATCTTGACGTTGTTATAACACATACTCAGTTGATTGACCCTCGTGATGCTTTAGTTTTCGAGATGCTGAAGATACTCACAGAAAAACGTTCAGCAACAATTTTGGTCCAAGAACTTGAACGGGCTATTCAAGAAAGATTTCATGTAATTCCTTTGCAACAGCAAGAAGTTCAAAGAGTGATTAATGCCTGGTTCAATTCGCAGTCATTCATCACATAACGGAATTAGGAAATCAGTTGATTGAGTTTATTGAAAATCCCTGTATCAAACCTGAATCAATGTAAATTTAATTAGTTCTGAATCGCTCTTTTTATACCGGAGTTTTAGGCGAAGGCGATCGCAGCGGTCAAATCCGGTGGGAATTAGAAAAGTGCGATCGCCCATCGAAACTAGAACTTAGATCCGCCGCTACCGCAGAAAGCAGAATAACAGAGTTCTACAGGTTTAATCAATGCGGCGAAAGCTGGTGGTCTTTGACCGGGGGCTGGTATGTACCGCCCGATTTAACAAACCCCTGCCGTTAATGTGAAGGGATTCTTGTTTCACAGGGATGGAGAGCGAATTTACTTGCAGGCAAGCGTCATAGGCGGTATGCCCTACGGCTGCAACTCCTCTAAATTATGGCCGATTATGCTAGAAGAATCTACCGAAAATAAGTAGATAACCAAGCCATTGTAGCAGGAAGCCATTCAGCTATTATTAAAGCGCACAAACCGCATTGCGCTATCCCATCATCCAATCCTGCACCTCCGATACTAAGGGGAGTTGCAGCAATTTCGGGGCGAACATCTTTTAGGTGTAGTAAATCAGCTCCAATCGTCGTTCCCAATACTCCCCCAGCAAAAGCAACTGACACATCATAGCGATTCACTCCGTCACCAACCAATGCCATTGCTGACAAAACTGCAACAATCGTGATCAACCAAAACTTCGATGTTTTAGTAACAATAGCTATTCCTGGTATGATTGTCACTAAGAAGTAACTTATTAACCCAACGACCGCCGTTACTATCAAAATTGCTTCTTGTTGAACGCGATGGAATTGGTAAAGCGCCAAAATAATGGGAATCAACCCTCCTGATACATTTAAACCAATATAACCATAAATTTTAGATGGGGCTTTGTATGAAGGTAAGCAACGCTTGAACAATAAAAGCGGAAGTAGTTCAAAGCTGACTTGCTGTTTTGATTGGCACTTTGCTGTCAATAGAAAAAGTGGTAAATTGATAAAGTACCCCAAAAAAAATGCAATAAGGAGAGGTAAACCTAACCCTGGGGCCATGCCCAGTCGAGTAATTAGGGTTGAAAACACAATTGGATAGATTTTGAAAATCATAATACTTGTGACTCCCAAACTAATTATTAGGGAAACCACAAAAAGTAGGAAAAATATAAGGCATCCTAGACCTGATTTTGGATAAAAAACCCAGCTCGAATGCCCTTCTCTAATGACGTAAACATTATCGTTAAACCAGCGGATAAATTGTTGCTTTAAGAAATACATCGCCAAGATTAGTATAGTAGATGTTACATTCTTTTGTTCAAGCTCTTATGCTGCTAAAAATACGGATTTAGACCGACGTTTTTATTCATAAATCATATTTACAATGGAAATCTAGTTGGGCGATTTTGATAATTTGAGATTCACTTTAGTTTTGGGTAAAGAATGCTTGATTTGAAATTAGTTAACATTTAAGGATGTAACAGGGGATTGTTTCTAATTTCCGATAAACATTCTTCTAAAGACAAACCATGCAGAATTTCCCACCATTGCCCCGTATGTCTCATGTAGGCAACATTAAAACAATCTGGCCCTACATATTCTAAACGGACGGAGCGAGACTCAAAAGACGGGGAAATCGCCCTCGGACTCGGACAGTTATACGTTGAGCAGAAGTAAAAATAGTTGCGATACACTTGCCAAAGATATCCGTTCGATAGTTAAAATCATGGTCTGTGGGTGGAGATTCGATATATTTGGGCTTAAATTCTGTTTGAATTAACTCATTACATTTTTGTTCGATTAATTGTTTCTCACTATCAGGAACTGTAGGTTTAGACTGTTTGGGAGAAGAAGCAAGCCAGAGCTTTTTTGCTTTTTTTGCCATTGAATTTGTTCCCCTGATTATTCTAAATCTTCTTCAAAGCGATCGGGATACAACGAGGGATCATACCCGGCATTATGCCCCATCGCTAAATATATAACGCAAAAATCGCAGTTTGAGGGTGTCGAGCGTTCTGGAAAGCGATCGGGGTACAGCGAGGAGTCACACCCCCTAATATGCCCTGAACACTAAAAACACAACGCAAAATCAATGGTTTGAGTGTGTCGTTCAAACGCTCGAAGCGATCGGGGCAGAACGAGGGGTCTAACCCTACATTATGCCCCGCTCGCCTTAAACACAACGCAAAAATCACAGTTTGAGAGTGTCGATCGCTTCGAGCGAACAAAGACTGATTTTCTGGATTTGGTGGGACAAGCAGCTCGAACAATCCCTTAACTCAATTACGGGACAGGTTTGCAAAGCCCGTGCGTTCGCCTAGGTTGACTGATTGCCAGCGGAATCTGATTGTTCGCGATTGAGTACACCCACCTCAATCTCACTCAGCAGTTTGGGTTCCATCTCATATAAATCATTCAAAATAGGTTTGACATCGGGAAAGCAAAAATACTCGGTCAGTCTCCCAATCCGGTAATTAAAAGGTTGATATCGGTGTTTGAAATACAGCTCAACATTCCCCCGGTGTTCCCACAATCCCAGCAGGTTAACAGCGACATCCGAGTAATGTGCTCTTACATCCCGCTGCACTTCGGTGATGCGCTGCTCAATCTGACGGGTAGTGACGCCAATTTTGTAGAAAATGTTGCCATCAGCTTTCACCTCTAAAAAATAGAGCGAGTTCACCAGAATCCGACGAAGTTGCGCTCGATAAATCTGCAAATCAGCCCGCCGTTCTTCCAAGCAAGATAACCCCGCAGATAAAGCAATTTCTACAGAGCCTTCTAACTTCATTAACTCCGACAGCAGCAGGGGTTCCTGGACTTTGTTGAACAACGCCAGGGGAAGAGCGCCGACGGGGATTTTACCGAGATTGGTGAACCGGTACGAGCGATCGCCCTCCGACTCTAGCAACCCTTTCAACTCCCACCGAAAGTTCACCAAGTCTTTGGGAATGACGTAGCCCTGTGCGCCGTACTCTTTCCACAGCACTTTTAATTGTTCTAATTCATCACCCTTGAGTTCGATGGTGAAGTTATCGTAGAGCGGCAGCGCGGGGAAAGCTTTGGTTTTAACCCGCAGCGAGACCGGCTTGCAAGTTTTCCCGGTGTGCGCGAAGTGGTGTTCTTTCACCGAGCCCTTTTTTGCTGTGAGGGAGCCACCGCAGTAAAGGCAAGCGAGGTTAGTTTTTCCGCGCCCAACATCATCGATGCCCGCCAACTCACCGCTGGGAGCAACACCAAATTTTAGCCACATCGCCCTTCAATTCTCCTCAATGCAGGTTTGAAGATGCACCCGCTAGATGAAGGATTGTAACAATATTGCGTGTTAATAGCCTCTGCCTCGGGGGAGAACCAACCTCCAGGTGCTGCTGAGGGCGACTCTTTTGAGAGGTTAATTTTGGATAAAGGCAAGTCTTCCTTAGTCTAAATAGGAAGTCTTCTTTAGTCTAAATTAATATTTATAACGACACTTATAAAGAGTAAATGCTCAACTTACTTGAAGAGCAACAACCGGAAACCTTGAAGTTGCACGCACCGGTGCCGCTGGCGAAGCATCCAGCAGCGGTGTACCTCGATAGTTTGGGGAGCGATCGCTCGAAGGCAACGATGGTGGCAGGACTCGACATCATGGCGAAGCTGCTCACTAATGGGGAGTGCGGTGCGATGACTTTGAATTGGGCAGCATTGCGCTACAGGCACACGGCAGCGCTGCGCTCGGCGCTGGAGAAAAAGTACGCGCCAGCATCGGTCAATCAAATGCTGTGCGCCTTGAGGCGAGTGTTGAAGGAGGCTCTGCGGTTAGATTTAATAGACTCTCAAGATTACAGCAAGGCGGTAGATGTCAGAAGCGTCAAGCAATCGGGAAAACCAAGGGGGCGGGCGCTATCCCCGGATGAAATTGCAGCGCTGGTGCAAAGCTGCTCTGGCGAGAGTACCCTTGATGTTCGAGATGCAGCCTTGATTGCTATCTTGCGGGGGGGAGGCATCCGCCGCGCTGAAGCAGTCAGCCTTAATTTGGAGGATTTCAACCGCTCTACGGGAGCATTGGAAATTCGATTTGGGAAGGGGAAGAAAAACAGGATGGTTTATCTCCCAGAGGCAGCGATGGCGTTGGTGGAACAGTGGCTCAAGTTGAGGGGAGAAGCGCCAGGGCCGCTGCTTTTTCCCATCCGTAAGGGAGGAGAAATTCAATTTCGGCGGATGACGGACGATGGTGTTTTGAAGATTTTGCAGCGACGGGCGTTCCTCGCTGGAGTGGATTCTTTCTCGCCTCACGATTTCAGGCGGACGTTTTGCTCAGACCTCCTCGATGCTGGAGTCGATATCGTGACTGTGCAGAAGTTAGCAGGTCACGCCTCCCCCGTGACCACAGCTAAGTACGATCGCCGGGGCGAAGAAACGAAGCGACGGGCTGTGCAGCATTTAGGGTTTTGATTTGAGGGTGGAGAGCTCTTCGCAGATTTTCTTGAGCAATGCTAGGCCGTGCCTTCTATTTTCATAATAAGCGCGATTGTGTCCACGTCTGAGAGTCTGGCATATTGACGGAGATACTGTATCGGTCGGGGGTATTTCTTAACGTGGTAGTCCAGCTCACGGAGGGCGGACGTAGAATATACAGCATCCGTCGCTTGGTTCAAGACGGGACTGGACAAAATTAGCCCGTTCCTTCGCTGAGCATTATACAGCGCGATCGCTGCATCGGCATCCGCATAAATGCAGGCGCAGCAGCCGAAGCATTATTGGCTGTCTGTAGCGATGAGGGAAAGGAGGTACAGGCAAGTGTGTGGAAAAACGCAGGGTGTGAGTTTTTCCAACACTTTAGGGGCTAAGCTTTCATCGGGCGTTGCTGGAGCGAGGTAGGATGGATGCGATCGCGCGAGGCGAATATTGCTGAATACGACTTGAGTTGAATTGGTTTTTATGAATTGCTCACCGCCTCAATCGTACCTAAATTCAGCAGCGCTAAAAGTTCTAGTTGCTCCACACTTCCACTAGGTTACTGTGATTTCCATCACTGGTAACACGGACGTGGCTTACCCAACACCTTCGGTATTATCACGGAAAAATAGCAGCACTATCACTTGCTCTTAAGGGAAACAAGGCGATGATTAAGGTGTCGAGTTCAAAGCAATCCCATGTTTCCACTCAACCTTCTCCCCGGCGCTATCAACGAATTAATCGCCACTGTCACCGATACTCACCGCCTCACTAAAGCTGACCGCTACGGCATGATGGCCGCCATTCTCGATGAGTCCATCAGCGAAGAAGAACGCGGCTCGCTCGACCGCCTGATTCGCTCCCTGGTCAAAGGTCGGATTCAAATCACTGATGAAATCTCCATCCTCTCGTAAGCAGAAAGCTCGTTGAGAACTCGACACTCTACAGCGGCTTTCCGTTGGGGAAGTTTAAACAAGTCACGCTATACAACTCTCTAGAGATAGCTATTTGTATAGAACCCATTTGACATCTTTGAGGCTGCGAGTCGATCACCCGTTGTCTGTCGATCATCCGTTGTCTGTCCATCGCTCGGTGTCTGTGCATCGTCAAAATATCTCAAATGGGTTCAAAAGAACCGCTATTGACAGGATGTTCCTTTATATCTTGCCCTTTTTGTCAAATACAATTTATACCAAATTAGATGAGCTTACCATGCAGCTCTAAATTATTTCGGCTTAGACTAACTGCACTACTACAACGATGGGTAATCGCACTAAAGCCAAGTACGGTAATCACTACTTTATCCATGTAGGATACCTATAAATTTTCAAGGTTAAAATAATATACAGGACTCATTTTATAGTATAAAAATACCAACTTAAAATCTAATATTATTTTCAAGAATGCAAATTTTATCACGTTCATGTTATTGAGCAATCACCTATAATACTAATCCTAAAATTTCTATTTAAATATAAGTATATTTATGAGTAAATTGGATATTCAACTCAACGGTTTCAAGGTAGCACTCTCTGCACCAACCTTCAAAGGATATGTGCAAAACCTACCGAATAGCCAGGAATTTAAAAGTTTTATAGAATTACTGGGAGATGAGTGGTTTTTTCACTGGCGAAAAGGTAAACTGTACGGTATTCCCAAGGTCACAAATCCCCAGAAGTCTTTTGGTCAACTGGAGGATTTGAGCTGTAAGGAACATTTACAACTTATAATCAGTAGGATAAGCTATTTACTACCAGATATTTTCTTAGAATATAATCCTTTAAAGCGCAAACCTTTTACTTTCCTTGCTCAAAAAAAAGAACTTATCCGTGAAGTTATTAGCGCTGTCAAAAATTTACCAGACATTATTTCTAGTTTCAAGGTCTTTCCAAAATACATTCTTGAAGCAAAAACTTTTGAGATTCAGAACGATGAATCTGGTATTGGATTATTTCTTCGTCTCAAAACTAATTGGCAAATTCATGCCTCCCTAAGCACACTTCAAAATGAGGGTGTTGAGCTTCGGGATTTATATGTGGTTCGCCGTCAATGCGCTCCGGGTCAGCGACGCTTAGTTGGGCGGATAGATAGTCTTTCAACACAAATTGTTTATCTTTCTGAATCCTTTGACAAAATAGATTCTATTCATGAGGAAGAAGTTTGGCTAGAAGGTTCTAAAGCCTCGTTTAGTAGTTGTCTGAAAGCAATACTTGGCGACAAGTACAAAAATTTTGAATCGGCGCTTAATGACGAGCATAGTAAGCTATTGATTGGACCGGCAGTTGATGCAACTCTGACTGAAATGCATAGTTTTCTTACTAATAAAGCCCATAAGTTTCTTGCCAATAAAGCGACTTTGAACATCGCACCCGATCTACAAGCAACAATTGGCGCTCGCATTGAAGCTATAAATACGAAAGAATATCAGTCTGTAATTGCAGCATCATCAGTTGAGTATTGCTTTGATGCGGCACGGACTAAAAAATCGCTTTATCCTTGGGTTGGCATCGATCAATATGGACCATTCAGCCGTCAAACTTTTTCTAAAAAAACTCCAGAAATAATTGTCTTTTTCCCAGATACAGCACAAGGTGCAGTTGAAAACTTTCTCGTTAGCTTACGTGACGGTATCAGCATTAAGAATAAAAAAATTGATGAGGATGGAAATGTAGAGTGGCAAGAAACATCCCGGTACACTGGTGGATTGGCAAAAATATTTGGTCTTTTTAATCCGAAATTTACATTAGAACCCCTTTCGTGGTTGAAAAATACACACAATCCACCCGCCATTGTTTATAGGGAAACAATTGAAGGAACTTTAGCTAGTCGAGAGATTATGCCTGATGCCGCAATGGTGGTGCTTCTGGATAACCATACACGGCTACCAGATTCCGAGAATCCCTACCTCCACTCCAAATCACTTCTATTAATGGCAGGTATTCCCGTTCAAGAGGTTCGTTTAGCCACAATTAATCAATCGAAAAATGAGCTGCAATACACTTTACAAAATTTGACGGTTGCACTTTATGCCAAAATGAATGGTGTACCTTGGACTGTAGATCACGATCTGACTATTCATGATGAACTGGTTATTGGTGTTGGCACCTGCGAATTATCCGGTAGTAGATTTACGGAACGACAGCGATTTGTGGGAATTACCACAGTGTTTCGAGGGGATGGTAATTACCTTTTGGGGAATTTGTCTAAAGACTGTACTTATGATGAATATCCTAGTGTATTAAGGAATTCCACTCTCTCAATCTTGCAGGAAATAAAGAATCGCAACGGCTGGCAACCAAATGATACGGTAAGACTGGTATTTCACGCTGCGAGACCACTTAAAGATGTTGACGTTGCTAATATTATTGCTGAGTGTGTCGCTCAAGTTGGTAACGAACAAAATGTTGAATTCGCGTTTTTAACGATCTCCCACGACCACCCATTCACAATGCTCGATAAGTCTCAACAGGGTGTTAAGGTAAAAGAAGGCGAGCGCAAAGGTATTTATGCACCAGAACGAGGTACTATTCTGCAACTTGGGCGCTACACTCGCTTGCTAAGTACAAAGGGATCGAAGCTGATTAAGCGATCCAGCACACCTCTACCGACGCCGTTACTCATTAATCTTCATCCTCAATCGACTTACCGCGACCTGACCTATCTCAGCGAACAAGTGCTGAAGTTTACTTCGTTGTCTTGGAAATCATTATTACCCGCATCCGATCCTGTAACTATCTATTACTCTGAGCTGATTGCGGGTTTACTCGCTCGTCTACAGAATGTTCGGGGATGGTCGCCTGCAATGCTCAATATCAAACTTCGTGCAAGTAAATGGTTCCTATGATAGATGTAATTAGGAACTGTTTCAATTCTCAGTTAAAAAGCATTGCACAGTATTTACAGGCGAACTATCACAGTGAATCACCCGAAAGCGGTTTTGGTAACTATGTTTTTCATCAAACAAACAGTCATATTTCCTTTGAAGTAGCCAATGATATAGACATAACAAAACTATCACCCAACCGCTTTAGTGAAGCACCTGTTCTGGCAGCCGTAGGCTATAGTCTTGCCTGTGGCAGACAATTTAGTGAAGATTTTCTCGAAAGCTGGGCAAAGGGATTAACTAGATTATCTGGTCGGAATCATTTTCCCCCAGATCGGACATCGTTTTTCTATCGTCCTACAGAATTGCTTGGTATTACTTTAGGCATTAGCCACTACTACAAAAGTCAGCCCGATCATTCAAAATGGTTGCAAGATATCCTCACCGAAGGAGAACAACGATTAATAAATAGCGATATTTGGACATTTTTGCTCAGTGCTTATACTGCAAGCATCCTCTCAGTGACTTGGAGAGCAAGAAGTTGGCCTTTAGTCAAGGAGATGACTGTTGATGAACTTGCCTTAGCCAAATGGCTTTGTAGTATAAAACCCACTCTTGCCAAAACTCTCGGATTAGCTCAATTAGAACTATCGCTCGATAAAGCATTATTGGAACACTGTATTGAATTTTCTAACTCCTTACAGGATAGCGCACGAGCAGCTCTCCTCTTCTTTGCCCTAAAAAGAACGATCGCTCAAACTCTTCAGTTAATATGGAATGAGTGCGAACAAATCTGTGATAATCCCCAGAAATCTGTAGAATGGCTCCAGACTACCTGCGACAATGTTCATACAGTCACTCAGCACCTGCAAGCTCAACTTGCTAGGCAATCTGATATTGGAGCATCTAATAAACACAATATGCAGATGCTTTTACAAGCTTTGTCTATATTGCGTTCAGATACTAACATTCTAGAAGTAGAAATTTCTGAACACATCAGGATACACTCTAGCCTATACATAGGTAATAATAAAGGTACCATAATCACAGGAAGCAATGTTACTATGACTCACAATCAAAATGAATCTATTACTAACGAAACAAGAATCCACGCTCCAAATTCAAGTATTGGTTTTATTCAGAGTGGCAGTGGTAGTGTTTCCAGTTTCTCCCAAAATATTGGACAGAATGTTGATGAAATTACTAGGCTAATCAATTCTCTCCGCGATATGGCTCAAGAATTCCCCGAAGCCGAACGTGAAGAAGCATTGGTTCATCTGGATGACTTGCAAGAGGACATCAATACTCCTGACAAGCGAAAACCCCAGAGAATTAAAACCCGCTTAGTTGCCCTGTTCACATTTGCTACGATGAGTGCTGGAGTTCTAGCTGGAGCGGCTGACTTTAGCAATAATGTTCTGGAACTTTCTGAGAAACTAGGAGTTTCAATCGAGTTAAGTCACCCACAGTCAACCCCGCAATTACCTCCATCAGTACCCTAATCAGCCAAGCTATCACTCTACTTCCTAGTTTTAGCGATCGCCTACTCTTCCAAAATCTCAACTAAGTCTTCGATCACAATATTGAAGGCACGAGCCATCTTGTTTAGAGCCGTATAGAACCCATTTGAGATCTCCGGAAACGGCTGCAAGCCGCTTCCGCATTAGCCTGCCAAACAATTTACCTTACCGGGTCATTACAGCGAAGAGGCGGTTTACAGCGTAACAGAGAGACTTCTTATTGATGGAGTGCCTTTAGAACAGCATCGGTTGGCGGTTCTAACTTCAGGCATTGAAGTAAACATTTCTGCATCGGGCACGGCTCGCTGTATTGTGATTGGCGGTGAACCTGTGGGTGAGCGGCATAAGTGGTGGAATTTTGTTTCGAGTCGCCATTCGCGCATTGAGCAAGCCCTGGGGGGTAACAAGGAAGCTGAAACCTTGACACAGAAGGGATGAGAGCTGAGTTACCCAAAAAAAGATGGGTCTGCTATAGTGACAAGCAAACCCACAAATAAAAAAAATACTAATGCAATTTAGTCACGAGCATCTAGAAAAGCAATTGGGCCGCGCCCAGTTCAACAAAGTTGCTGCTTCTGGATCAACATCATTCAAGCAGAAAAAAAAGTCAAACTAGAAACAATAGCAAGAGTCTTTCCAATCTAGATAACTTGTGAAGTCAGACGCAGAAAGTTACAAAGATTCTTGGATTTACCCAGCTTAACGATTAGTAGCTTATTGTGGCCTATTATCAGTTATTGGCCTTAGAACTCGGGACAAAAAAAATCGAAACAGGAGTTATACCTAGCGATTGACCGCAGCCAGTGGAAAAATCTCAACTTGCTAATGGTCAGCATGATTTGGTCAAGAAGAGCCATTCCCTTAGCCTGGAGATTACTGCCGCACATAGGCAATAGTAACCAGGAGGAACAAGAAAGTGTACTCTCCTCAGTTTTAGCAAGATTCAAAAATTATCAAATAGTGGTGCTAGGAGACCGCGAATGTTGTTCCCTAGATTTAGCCACCTGGCTCCAGGCTGCGTAATGCCGGATTTTGTTTAAGGTTGAAAAAAGCGACTTGTCTGGAAGTCGAAAATTAAATTTGGCAGCGATTAGATGAGTTACCGATTAAACCGGGAGTCGCTTTATATTATCCCGGGAAGAGAATCCGTAAAACCCGACCAGTTTCAGGATTTTTTCTGGTAGCTAAATGGAAAAGAGACTACCGCAATCAAACCACAAAATAGCCTTGGTATATCTTGACGAATTTGGAAAATTTAACTATCGCCATCCAAGCGTATAAAAGAAGAATGGGGATTGAATAAATGTTCCGAGACTGTAAAAATGGGGGCTATAATCGAGAAGGCACTGAATTAAGAAGAAACCGATTGAACTCAATGATTTTGGTCATGTCTCTGGCTTATTTAAAGTCAACTCTGCAAGGGAATGAAATCAACAGGCATCAGGGACAAAAATATGTCTGTCGTCCAAAAAAAGCCGGGAAAATTTATCGAAGACGCAGTACATTTTGTCTGGGTTTAGATGGAAAAAAACTGGATGAAAAACTTGGAAAATATCACCAATAAGCCGCAGATTTAACCAGTAAATTCCCCCATCATCGTCGCTTTTATCTGCGAGGTATAAAAGCGAAAACCATTATCGGCTCTACCTCGTAGCTCTCTTGTTACCTCTTCAGGTTGCAAGTTTAAAATAACTCGCATTTCCAACTTAAGGAGGTGTCACTTATTGCAAGGCTCCGGACAGTTTTCAAATAGGGATGCGCTCGCTTTTTTGTTAAGTATTGGGCAGACTTACACTTAAAGGAATACTCTACACGCCTTCAATATGCAAAAAATGTGTTTGTTCTAATTTGTCACTTGCAATTATGGTCATCCCATCTTGAGCAAAAGCACAAGCACGAAACCATCCGTCCCCATTAAAGCTAGCAAGAACAATGCCACTCTCTAAGTCCCAAAGTTTAAGTATTGCATCTTGTGAAGCTGATACAGCGAGTCGCCCATCCGGCGTCACCGCTACTGCTGTTATAGAGTCAGTCTGACCATGTAGGATATCGAATTTTGCTCCACTCGTTAAATCCCCAACTTTAGGTATTTTGTTCTGAGAGTCCAAGACAGCAAATTGTTTGTCCGATATCTCCAATACCGAAGTCATTTGATTTTTGCGCCTAGATAGACTAATTTGTTCCGGCTTACTTTTTAAGTCCCAAATTTTAATGGTTTTATCGACAGAGGCGGAGACAAGCCATTTACCATTTGGTACCATAGCTACTGAAGTTACGGCTGCACTATGACCATGTAGGGTTGTTAATTCTACTCCGCTTTCCAAATTCCAAATTTTTAATGTATGATCAAGCGATGCAGAGACCGCCTGTCGTCCATCAGGCGTCACTGCTACAGCATAAATTTCTCTAGTATGGTTGTTCAATAATGTGAACAGCTCTGCCCCACTACTAAGATCCCAAACTTTGAGGGTTTTATCGGCTGACGCAGAGACAACCCTTTTATTATCTGGAGTCACGGCAATTGCACGTACAGGGCCAGTATGACCTTGTAGAACTAATAATTCGACTCTGCTTTCTAGATTCCATACTTTAAGATTCTGTTCTAAAGAACTTGACGCAGAAATAACACACTGCCCATCCGGGGTTACTGCTACTGCTGTAACCCCGTCCTGATGACCAACTAGAGTGAACAATTCTAATCCAGTCTTTAGGTCCCAAACTTTGAGAGTTTTGTCTTGTGATGCAGAGACAGCAGACCGTCCATTTGGAGTGACAGCTACTGCTATAACCCCATCTTGATGACCGACTAGAGTGTAAATTTCCCGTCCAGTCATTAGGTTCCAGAGTTTGAGGGTTTTGTCTTGTGACGCAGAAATAACACACTGCCCATCCGGGGTTACTGCTACTGCTGTAACCCAGTCCTGATGACTACGTAGAGTGAACAATTGTGATCCAGTCTCTAGGTTCCAAACGTTGAGAGTTTTGTCTTGTGATGCAGAAATAATGAATCGTTCATCCGGTGTTACTGCTACAGCAGTGACTTCGGCAGTGTGACCGGTTAGAGTACGAAACAACGATCCTCCAGGTGGCGTTAAGCTGGCTGTCAAAGGTCGTAACCAAGGAGTGGAATCCCATTGCTTAGCCTGTTCCAACATTGCCTGGATTTCAGGGGAGTCATGAAATAGCAAGCGACCCAATAGTTGCCCAGCTAGTTGGGTCTTGTCCCTATCCAAAATATGCGCTGATAATCGAATTGCTCCTTGAATAGCTTTCAGACAATCTTTTTTATCTTCAGAAATCTGAATTTCAGACTGCAAAGCTAAATCATAATCTTCAATGAGCGACTGGGATAGTAAAAGTGAAAGTTTGTATTCAATAAACTCGAAGTCAGTTAGTAAATCGCACAAATCGTCAACCATACCAGCTCTAGCTAGGTGATAAGGTAAATACAAGCCATATTCCACATCTTCAGGTGAACGATTATCAAACTCGCTCACGGCCACGACGATTCTCCCATTTATTCAACTGGTCTTTAGCAATTAGTAGATGAATACCTGGAATTGTCAGCCCAATTTGCTCTAGAATGTCCTTACGATGCAGAAAATCCCGGAAACTGGGGTGGTATACCCTATATCGCTTTTGATTATCTTTAAGGAACTTGTGTAAAAACTGTTCCCACTCATTCAATACAGTTTGCACTATATAGGGATCTTCTCCCGAAAAATCACAAATTTGTTGACGGGAAACAGGCTGTTTCACCTCTCCTAGAATGTAAACAATTTTAATTTTAGCATCGGGCACTGGATTAGCTCTCATCCCCATGCGCCTCCAGTGGAAATCATAGTAGCCTTGCAGACCTTGAGGAAAGCTTTCAAGACTCAAGTCCTTATATAATCCCTTTTCAATATCTTGCAGAACGTAGCGCAAGTAGATAAAATTGTTTTCACTTTTATCGGCTATTTTATCAGTGAATACAATAGTTGTTTCTTGGCGTTCGTCAATCTGCTGCCGCAGCTTCTCACTGCCATCAACTCGCTTTTGGATATACAGGCGCACATCACGCTGGCTATCAATTTCATAGTCTAGCAGACTGATAATCTGATTGGGTGCGTAGGTTGTAAAAGGCACTTCCACACCCCGTCGCCTAGTCATGATGAAATACACCCCGTCAGGCAAATGAGGTGGCAGGTATAAGATATTTGCATCCCTATAACTGCCTGAGTCAACCTCATCTAAAGCATCAACAGCAATTACTACAGGTTGACCATTCCTTTTTGGGGCTACTTCATCTAACAAATGCCCTAGAAACTCTCCATCTCGCGTCGCATTGGATGGTAAAGGGTCATAAGGCAGTTGGTAACGGGCAACCAGTTGGTTGCAGACACTTTCCAAGAATTGGTCTGCCCGATTTGGCCCTTGTAGTTCGATGTTGAAATGAGCTATACACCCTGTATCCTGCACATACTTCGCCAGGATTGCGCTTTTGCCCTGTCCAGGGTCGCCAATAATAGTGAAGTAGCCCTTTTTGTTTTCTTGTATGAAGGTTTGGATGGCATCAAACACGTACTCGCGTCCAACGAAGCCTTCTGTTTTATCTTGAATGAGCGACTGAAATTGACTGAGAACAGTTGATGGTTTTTGGATGGCGCGGATAAGGGCTTGTATTGCTTCTTCGCTCAGTCCTAGGTAGGTACGATCGCCAATGTGAATATCGTGCCCTTGCCCAAGATTAACGTTATATTTGCCGAATTGCGCTGCAATTTGGCGATCACCACCACTTAATAGCTGACGAAGAGTTGCCGCATCTGTCTCAGTGTGCGAACCAGATGCAATTCGATCCACAATGGCACTCAAATCACCAGAAACTGTAATCTCGGCTGTCTTGGAAGGTTGAGATTCTTCCAATAAGGCATTAACTGCTACCTTCAAGACTTCGGGATTAGCATTGAGATGAATGCGATCGCCGACGCGGATGGTACCTTGCTGTTCTAGGACTGAATGTAAATTTTTTTTACTGACTTTCTGACCACAAGCCTCAGAAAGAAGCTTCCACAGACTAGGACCGACCTCTTGGTTTAGATAGGCACTACTAAAACCATGCTCCTCTGCAATTCTGTGATAAGTCTGCCCCTGCCAAGCGCCTGAAAGCACGGCTTTTTGGGCTTCACTGAGATAACTCCCCGTTTTGTCAAAGACTAATGTATCAGCGAGTTCAAGTGCTTCCTTGGGTTCCATAAATTTTACAGACACTTTTGCTTATTTCTATTGTACCTTAGTTTTAACTTAGTCTATGCTAAGGTATAACTAAGTTGCGCTGAGCTTATGGGAAATACATATCTAGAGACCTGCGTGTGGGAATCGAGAGTTACTACAGCACTCAGTAACCCGATGTCAGACCGATCGCGAAAATGTCATAACCTAAGATGCGACCAAGCCAGGATGCCCTACTCATCTAACTTTTCGTCTATTTGGGAGCTAAAAAAGTCATGTTTAAGAAAGAAACGACCAAGGCTGTCTATGGGGTTTTTGAGGGAGGGGGCGCGCGAGGTCCAGCCTTAGTCGGCGGGGTAGCTGCGCTTGAAAAGCAGAATATTACTTTTCGAGCTGTTGCAGGGACTTCAGCAGGTGCGATTGTAGCTTCGCTCCTAGCGGCAGGTTATAGCGCTAGCGAATTGCTAAATATGATGCTCGACAAGGATTTTCAAGATTTTAAAGATCCTGTCACTCGGATTCCCGGGCTAAGACACTTAATTGCTTGGCGACAAATGGGGTTCTACAAAGGAGATGAATTTTACCGCTGGATACGCGAAAAAATTTCACTTAAGATAACGGGTAAACGTAATTGTTCCCCTAGTTTCAAAGATTTGCCGATACCACTGACTGTTATCGCAACCGATCTTCATAACAAAAGAGAAATAGTGTTTAGCAAAAATAACTTCCCTGAGCTACCCGTTGCTGATGCAGTGCGTATGTCCATGAGCATTCCGTACTTCTTTCGTCCAGTAAGATTTGGTTCCTCATTAGTGGTAGACGGCGGTTTAATAAGCAACTTTCCAGCATGGATTTTTCAAAAAGAAGAGAATTTAGCTCGGTTGCCAATTTTAGGGCTGCGTCTCGAACCAGATGATCTATATTCCACAGAAATTAATGGACCGCTTACACTGGGAGGATCTGCAATTGATACCACAATCAGAACTCAGACTATGTTGCAAATTGCTAACATACAAGACCTTTACATCATAAATTTACCGACATTAGGAGTAAAGACAACCGATTTTGAAATATCAGTTGATAAAAAGGAACAGCTTTACAAAGCTGGTTACGACAGGACACAAGCTTACTTTTCCCCTATAGTAAGCTTGACCACCCTTGGCACCGTTGACTGCCCAATCTTTCCAAACAACACACTTATACTAAACGAACCGCCTCTATAGGAGTAATCGCCCCTACCCATCCACCTCCTTCAATCCATCCTCCAGCAGCATCCGCACTATATCCACTTTCTTGCGCCCAGTTTTTGCGGCCAACATCGACAGTTTGCGGTGCAGAGATTCGGACATATCCACGGTAAACCTGACCGTGGCTTCTTTATTGGGTGCTTGCAGTTTGCTCATCAGGCTAGGCTCCTTTGATTGAATGGAAACTGGTTCTGGTGCTGATACTGCCGGCTTCGGTGGTGTAGCGACTGGCAATGCAACGAACGGTGGTGGTGTTGTCAGAGGTATTGATGCTGGCAATACCTCTTCTGGTGTTACCGATGCTGTGGGTGTTGGTGCTGGTGATACAACGTCTGGTGTTGGTGGTGGTGCAGCTTCCTTCGTACCGAAGACAAACTCTTCCATCGCGCTGCCTAGCGGTTTGCGTTTCTTGGTACTCATTTCAACGCTCCCATGATTTCCTTAAACAGTCGGCTGTACTCTTTGCCAGAATCTTTGGCAGGTTGACCGCCCAAATCCCATACCGTAGCTGCTTGGCCAGAAGAATCGGCGATCACTTGTTTTTGGTGAACAACTGATTTGAGCACTTTGATAGTGGGCGCAAGTTTCCCCAACAACTCCATTGCTTCGGCTTTGAGCTTTGTCCCCTTCACGGCACGGCTGAGAAACATTACCGCTTGGGGCGGGCCTTGTCTCACCGATTGAGCTTGTTTGATAAGTCTCACCACATCGGCGGCTGATTGGATATCGATACCGCTCGGTTGCACTGGCACCACCGCTAAGTCAGCTCTCATCAAGATTGCCCTGGTTGCCTCACTCAAACCAGCAGGGCCGTCTACTACCAGGTAGTCAACGGTAGCAGCTAAGTCAGTCAACTGGTCTAAGAGGTCATCCGGGCTTTGCAGTACCTGAGTGGCGATGCTCGGTTCCATCCTGCTGCACCATTGGGAACTAGAGCGCTGAGCATCGGCATCTACTATCAAGACTTGCTTGCCCTGTTGCACGAGCCAATGGGCGTAATGCACGGCTGTAGTGCTTTTGGCACATCCGCCTTTCTGATTTACGAAAGCAACAATGGCTACCATATTACTTACTGCATTATTTACTGCATTACTGAAATACTACTGAAGTGGATAGATAAGAGAGAGTAGGAGTAATAGGTAATGAGTGAGAGCATCTGTGGCATTTAGCATACTAAATACGGAAGAACCCAATTTTTTATTCCTACCCCCAGATGGGGACTTTCCGTACAAAGGGTTACGCTTCTTTGATGTTGAAGATGCTCCCCCTGACTTGTTTATGAGCCAGAAGTATTGACCCAATTAAACCAGCAAGCGAGCTGGGGATAGTCGAAAAATATCATTAAAAATATTTACAGAAAAAACGATCGCAAGTACAGTAGCAAAATGCAACTAAAAACTGGGCAAATTGTCAAGGTGCGATCGCGCCAATACCTCGTCGAAGAAGTCGCACCCAAATTCTCGGAGGATACAGACACCTTAGTGCGACTGTCGTGCTTAGAAGATGATGCCTTGGGAGAAAGCCTCGAAGTCCTGTGGGAGCGAGAAGTTGACGCCGTAGCGATCGGCAATAACTCTTGGGATTCCGTCGCGAAGCGGGGATTCGACAATCCTAAACTCTTCTCAGCTTACCTGCACACCCTGCGCTGGAACTGCGTTACTTCAACCGAACCCAAGCTATTTCAATCCCCCTACCGAGCAGGCATCGAAGTCAAAGCTTACCAGTTAGAACCTCTCCGCAAAGCCTTACTCATGCCGAGAGTTGGGTTATTTATTGCCGACGACGTAGGCTTGGGCAAAACGATCGAGGCGGGACTGATTTTGCGGGAAATGCTGATCCGCCAGAAAGTGCGACGAGTTGTGATTTCTTGCCCCCCTACTGTCGTGCGGCAGTGGCAAGAAGAAATGGAAAGCCGCTTCGGGCTCAGTTTCATAATTTGCGATCGCTCCTTTGTGGCCACCTGCCGGCGCGATCGCGGGTACGGCATCAACCCCTGGACAACTCACACTCGCTTCATCATCTCCCATGCTCTGCTCAGAGATGAAACCTACACCGGCCCACTGCGAGATTGGCTGGGCGAATTTGCAGCCGCATCGATGCTGATTTTAGATGAAGCGCACAATGCCGCCCCTGCCAGCGGTGCTAAATATGCCGTTGATTCCCAGCTAACTCGCACTGTGCGAGATTTAGCGCCTCGTTTTGAACATAAGTTATTTCTCTCAGCAACGCCTCACAACGGCCATTCTAATAGTTTTGCAGCGTTGTTAGAAATTTTAGATCCGCAGCGGTTTTGCCGGGGTGTCCCCGTGCGCGATCGCAAATTACTCGACTCGGTAATGGTGCGGCGTCTCAAGCGAGACTTGCGGGAAATTGGCGATGATTTTCCGAGAAGGGAAGTGATTGCGATCTCGATCGACAACCTGCCTGAAACTGCACCCGAACTCCAACTTTCGCGCTTGCTGCAACACTATCGAGAATTGCGAGAAGAGCGATTGCAAGGTGAATCTCGCAGCAACCAAGCAGCGGCGATGTTAGTAATTACCAATTTGCAAAAGCGCTTGTTGTCATCTATCGAAGCCTTTAGTCGCACGTTGAAAGTTCACCGAGTAGCTTTAGAAAAGCAAGTTTCCAAACAGCCAATTTTGCGCTTAGAACGGTTACAACTGCTGTCTGAATCGGCGGGAGGTGATGATGAGCGGGCGGAACTGCCAGAGGAAGAAGTGCAGGCAGAAGAAGACGCACAAATGGCAGCAGCTACTGCTAATAGTTTATCACAAATTACCCAGCGAGAACAAGAGATTTTGTCAGAAATGGCGGAAATTGCCAATGCTGCTCGCTATCAACCTGACCCCAGAATTGTTAAGTTAATTGAGTGGATTAGAGAAAATCTGTGTCCTGATTTAGGGCAGCCGAATGCTCAATGGTTAGAGCGGCGCGTCTTGATTTTCACAGAATATACGGATACCAAACGTTACTTAGAAGAACAATTGCGCTCTGCCTTCGCTAATTCTCACTTAGAGCACCAACGAATCGGCGTTTTTCACGGTGGCATTGGCGAGGAACGGCGCGAGGCTATTAAACAGGCATTTAACAGTGACCCTGCCAGCAATCCCCTCCGCATTCTGATTGCCACAGATGCAGCACGAGAAGGGATAAACTTACAAAATTATTGTGCTGATTTATTCCATTTTGACATACCTTGGAATCCCAGTCGCATGGAACAACGCAACGGTCGCCTTGATAGGAA
This sequence comes from Microcoleus sp. CAWBG640, assembly GCF_020883015.1. Taxonomy (NCBI): domain Bacteria; kingdom Bacillati; phylum Cyanobacteriota; class Cyanophyceae; order Oscillatoriales; family Microcoleaceae; genus Microcoleus; species Microcoleus sp. CAWBG640. Next base: position 36,819 of record NZ_JAHRFC010000028.1, on the reverse strand, counting down.
GCTTCAGCGTTCGCCTGTTGTTAATTGCCATTATTTTGTATTGCCGCAGCGAATTGAAGATCGAGTTTTAGAGGTTTTAATTCAGAAGACAAAAACCATTCAAGCAGAGTTGGGAACTTTGACACCTGTTGTTGAAAAAAGTATGTCTCGTTTGCTGCATAATGGGATTATTCACAAAGAACTGGGAAAAATTACTCAATCCCTTGAACAAATATCTGTAAGGTGCGTCAGTCCTAATTCAAGTGGGCAGTTAGAAACATTTAATACAGACGCACCCTACACAATAAACTCAGAAACAATTAATCCTAACACATCCACCGCCATTGGCGAAGAATTAGAAGAAATTCGCCTTCGCAAACAAGACCTCACTAAACAGATTTCCGAACTCCAAGAAATGCTCAAGAAATCGCGGGATTGGTTAGGTTTAGATGACCGCCATTTCCGGGATGCAATCTCAGCTTCCTTGGAAATTTTAGGTGCACAGCAACTCAAACCCATTGACGTAATCGCAGCAAACCACAATCCAGAAACAGCGAAATGGGAAATCCCTGCACTTAACCAACGAGTCGGGGCAGATCCAACTTGGACAGTGACGCTGGATACCTTGAGAAAACCTCGCCAAAGAAGTCAACAAGTGTGGGATTGGCGTAGGGAATCTCCCATCCGACCAGTAGTTTTTCGTGACCCTGGTTCTCTGGATGGCGAAGTGGTACACTTGCATTTAGAACACAAAATTGTGCAGCGATTATTGGGACGATTTTTAGCCCAAGGATTTCTGCATGATGAATTAACTCGCGCTTGTATTTGTCTCACCGATGACCCGATTCCTAAAGTTATTGCTTTGGGGAGATTGTCACTTTATGGAGAAGGTGCTACCCGACTTCATGATGAAGTAATTGCCGTTGCTGCGGAGTGGATAGATCCGGCAAATAGGGGGCGGAAAAAACTGAAGCCTTTGGGAGAGGGAGAGAAAGAAAATGTATTGGAATTGCTAGAAAATTCTTTGGCAAATCCGCGATTGCGAGAGGTTTCTGAAGGGGTAAAGATTCGCCTAAAGGAAAGTGCGTCTCAGGATGTTGAGGAGTTAATTCCGAATCTGGAAAGTCGGGCAGAAGTATTAGCCCAAAGGGCAAAGCGGAAGTTAAATGAGCGCGGTTTGAAAGAAGCAACTGAGATGAAGAAAATTTTAGAACAGCAGCAACAGCGCATTTTAGCACGGCAACAAGAAACTCAAGCGATTCAGTTATCTCTTTTTCCAGAAGAGGAACAGCGACAAGTGGATGCTGATAGGCGTTATTGGCAGAAACGTCTGCTAAGTTTGTCTGAGGAATTAGTGAAAGAACCGGCTCGAATTGAAGCGATTTATCAGGTAAAAGCGGTGCGAATTGAACCAGTGGGGTTAATGTATTTATATCCGGTGTCGGGTTGAGTTTGGGTAGGGTGCGTCAGAGTCTAGGTAGGGTGCGTCAGGTGATTATTCATAGTTATAGTTGGGTATTTTAAAGCTGACGCACCCTACAATTTAGGAAAGTAGGGTGCGTCAGGCGGTTATTCATAGTTATAGTTGAGTATTTTAAAGCTGACGCACCCTACAATTTAGGAGAGTAGGGTGCGTCAGGCGGTTATTCATAGTTATAGTTGAGTATTTTAAAGCTGACGCACCTTACAATTATACAATTTAGGGAAAAGCTAAAGTCAGGAGGAACAATGGCACAAGATCCAGAATTAATCAGACATAAAGAATGGTTGGGATTCCTGCAACCAGTGGGACTTGTTGTGTCGCCTCCCGCCTTAGTAAAATTTCAGTGCGTGCCGAATCGCAATATCGTTGAATTGCAGCAAGCTTTGCAAGAAGTTATTACCACAAATAGCGACGAAAGTCAAGCATTAATTTCAGATTTTCCCGCCTTTGTTGCCGAAGTTTTGGGGTGGGAACCCTATGATTTAGTGGCAGAAATTGCAGCAGAATTCACGGTGCCACTTCCTGACTACGGCGAGACTTTAAAACCAACTTATACAGTTCTAGATCCAGAAGCAGTTCGCCCCTGTATATTAGTCCAAATTATAGAAAATAATCGCCCTTTTGATGAATTAGATTTAGAATCAGAAAAAGCAGGTCAGTGGAATGCTTCGCCACAAGCAAAATTTGAACGCTTATTGCGCGAAACGAGCGTTAACGTGGGGTTATTGTGCAATGGTTCGCTATTGCGCTTGGTTTATGCGCCGCGTGGCGAATCGTCGGGGTATTTGACGTTTCCGGTGGTGGCAATGTGCGAAGTGGCCGGTCGCCCAATTTTAAGTGCGATGGTAATGCTGTTAGGTTCGGATCGCATTTTTGTTGCGCCACCGGAACGCCGTTTACCAGCTTTGTTGCAGGAAAGCCGCAAATATCAAAGTGAAGTTTCGACAAAATTAGCCGAACAGGTTTTAGAGGCCCTCTGGGAATTATTGCGAGGATTTCAGACAGCGGATGAGGCGAGTAATGGTAAGTTATTGAGTGAAATTGCTCAAACAGAACCGCAGCATATTTATGGGGGATTGATTACAACTTTAATGCGGTTGGTGTTTTTGTTGTACGCCGAAGATGAGGGGTTGATGCCGCAAGATTCGGTGTATGCGCGGAATTATGCGGTGACTGGACTGTATGAACGCTTGCAAATTGATGCGGGAAATTATCCCGATACGATGGATCAGCGGTATGGCGCTTGGGCGTGGCTGTTAAGTTTATTTGGGTTGGTTTATGAGGGGGGCGGTCATTTACCTCAGTATTTACCGGCCCGTCACGGTCAGTTATTTGACCCGGATGAATACCCGTTTTTACTAGGTAAAAAAGTAGGGTGCGTCGCCGCCGAAAATCCCGGTGAAATGTCAAAAACTGAACAAGCGACGCACCAAACAAACTCAGTAGGGTGCGTCGCCGCCGAAAATCCCGGTGAAATGTCAAAAACTGAACAAGCGACGCACCAAACAACTCAAACAGCGACGCACCAAACAAACTTAGAAACAGCAACGCATCTTACAAAAGTGCCGCGTATTTCCGATGGGGTGATTTTTCGGGTATTAAATCGGTTGTTGATTTTGGACGGAGACAGACTTTCTTACCGTGCTCTTGATGTCGAACAAATTGGTTCGGTTTACGAAGCGGTGATGGGTTACGAAGTCGAACGAGCCCAGAGTCCATCTATAGGAGTGTGGAGTAAACCTAAAAGTTCAAAAGTCTCAGTTACGGTTGTGGTTAGCGTCGAGGAAATTCTCAAAACTAAGGCAAATGACCGCGCTAAATATTTAAAAGAAGTGGCGGGATGCGAAATTACTGGTAATTCCCTCAAAGAGTTAAAGGAAGCGAAAACCGCTGATGATATAGTCGCGGCGTTAGGGCGGAAAGTATCACCGCAAACTCCCACTTTAATGCCTGCGGGTTCTCTTTATTTGCAACCGGGCGAAGAACGGCGGCGCAGCGGTTCCCACTATACCCCGCGCGCGATGACGGAACCAATTGTTAAGGAAACTCTCAGACCGATTTTAGCAGCATTGGGAGAAGATGCCACGCCAGAAGAAATTTTAGAGTTAAAAATTTGCGATTTGGCGATGGGTTCCGGGGCGTTTTTGGTGGAAACTTGCCGCCAGTTAGCAGAAAGGTTAGTGGAAGCTTGGAACAAACACAATTCTTTGCCGGAAATTCCCCTTGATGAATATCCTTTGTTGTATGCGCGGCGGTTGGTAGCGCAACGATGTTTGTATGGGGTGGATAAAAATCCGTTTGCAACTAATTTGGCGAAGCTGTCACTATGGTTGGTGACTTTGGCGAAAGAACATTCGTTTACTTTTTTAGATCATGCGTTGAAATGTGGTGATTCTTTGGTGGGGTTGACTCGTGCAGAAATTGGGGAATTTGTTAAAGCAACTGATATTTATAATGCGCCTTTGTTATCGTTGCTGAAAAATCGGGTAGACCAAGCTAAGATTTATCGAGATGAGATTGGTAAGTTAGCTGATAATCAAGATGAGGAAAAACGGGAACGTTTCCAAAAGGCAGAACAGGAATTAGAGGAAGCTAGGTTAACGGGAAATATTGCTGTCGCGGCTTTCTTTGCTGGAGAAAAAGATAAGGAACGCAAGGAAAAAAGAATCGAATTTTCGCAAAAAATTAATGCTTGGCGTTCAGGGGTTGTTAATGTCAAGCAAATAGAAGGTATTGCTGAAAGTTTGCAGAGGTTAGAAAAGCCCATTAAGCCGTTTAATTGGGAGATAGAATTTCCCGAGGTGTTTGACAGGAAAAATCCTGGTTTTGATGCGATTATTGGAAATCCACCGTTTGCTGGTAAGAATACAGCAATTAATGCTACCGCGCCTGGATATATGGATTGGTTAAAGGTAATTCATCCCGAATCGCACGGAAATGCTGATATAGTAGCGCACTTTTTTAGACGAGGGTTTACGATTCTGCGAAAAGGTGGTTGTTTTGGTTTAATTGCGACAAATACCATTGCCCAAGGTGACACGCGCAGCACTGGTTTAAGATATATCTGTCAGAATGGTGGCATAATTTACAATGCAACAAAACGGTTTAAGTGGATTGGTTCGGCCGCAGTTGTAGTCAGTATTGTGAACGTCCAAAGAGTAGATACAGTAAGGTGCGTCGCTACAGATATTCTCGATTCATCTCGAATACCTCCCGCAGCAACGTACCCTACGCAACTCGCAGCGGCACACCCTATACTCGATGGGCGACAAGTTCCGCTAATTTCTGCATTTTTGTTTCATGCGGGGGGTAATGAAAATCCTCAAACTTTATTAGCAAATGCTGATAAAAGTTTTATAGGTAGCTATGTGCTAGGTATGGGGTTTACATTTGATGATACTAACCCCGATGCTACAACCATTACAGAAATGCACCGTTTAATCGAACAAAATCCTAAAAATGCCGACCGCATTTTTCCTTATATCGGCGGTGAAGAGGTTAATTCGAGTCCGAGTCATGCCCATAATCGCTATGTGATTAATTTGGGGGAAATGTGCGAGACGGAGGCGTGGGACTATCCAGACTTGATGAAAATTGTAGAAGAAAAGGTTAAGCCTGAGAGATTAAAGTTAGGCGATAACCCAGATGCTAAAAAGCGTAAAAATAATTGGTGGCTTTGGGGAAGATATACACCAGCTTTGTTTAAAGCGCTCGTCAAGTGCGATCGTGTGTTGGTTATTAGTGCTCAAGCTTATACTCATTTTGCTTTAGCATTTCAACCATCCAACCGAGTTTTTTCTCATGCACTTGCCGTTTTAGTTGTACAAACCTATTCAGGTTTTTGCACACTTCAATCTCGCATACATGAAATTTGGGCTAGGTTTTTTAGTGGTACAGCAATGGATTTATCGCGTTATAATCCCTCAGACTGCTTTCAAACCTTCCCCTTCCCCGAAAACTGGGAAATTAACCTCACCCTAGAAGAAATAGGTAAAACCTACTACGAATACCGCGCAGCCTTAATGATACGCAACAGCCAGGGACTCACCGAAACCTACAACCGCTTCCACAACCCCGACGAACGGCATCCCGACATCCTGAAACTGCGCCAACTGCATCAACAAATGGATAGGGCGGTTCTCGATGCTTACGGCTGGACAGACATCCCCACCGACTGCGAATTCATCCTCGACTACGAAGAAGAGGAGGAAGGGGAAGAAAGTAGCAAACGCCAGAAGAAAAAACCTTGGCGGTATCGATGGCCCGAAGAAATACACGATGAAGTGTTAGCGAGGTTGCTTGACTTGAATCTGAAACGCCATCAAGAGGAAATTCTGGGAGGGAAAGCGGCCGAGGGGAAAGCGAAAGGAGGTAAAAAGACAGCTTCTAAATCTCGCAAAAAAGTTTCAGATAAGCCGCCTAGTATTCCCGGTTTTCCTGATAGTCTGTAGGGTGCGTCAGGGGAAGATTTATCGCTATTAGCCAAGAATTGACACCTGACGCACCCTACTCATTACTACTCATTACATTGCAACTAACTTATCAAGGGTGTAAGATGCCCAAGGTTGTACTTCATTTTCTTGCAAAACTTCCGCCCCCAAACTCCTGTAAGTTGAGATAGTTGTTTTATACAATTTGTTTAGTTTTTCATAATCCTGCCACTCTTGTTTTGGGGGAAGTGCAACAATTCCTATAGGCAATTTAGGATTAGATTCTTTGACATCTGAAATCATCCAAGAAATAGAATCTTGGAGACTTTCAGGAATGTGAACCTCAAAGGATATTCCGTGCGCCGCAAAGTAAGGTTTACCGTTAGCAACAACCGCATCAAACTTGTGTTCTTTATGACTTCCTTTTACAGGAAAATCATTTTTTAGCATTTCTTTTAAAGCAGGTTTATCATCATAGGATATAAGAGTTTTTCTAATTATAGAAGTTGTAATTCTCGCAGCATCTTGGCGATTTCGCTTAGTTTTTGTAGGAACTACATTAACCAGGTAAGTCTGCGCGATATCTTCTAATAAATTCTCGACATTATCTAAAGAGCCGTGAGGTTCTGTGAATTGAATACTGTTAATCCAACCCCGTGCAATTTTTTTTAATCGCTCATGTTTAGGAGTGCCATCTGGCTCATCTCCGGGAAAAAGCAAACCCTCACTGGCGGCGAAGTTCATTCGTTTTGCAAAGTCTCTGAGAAAATGAATATCTTCGCGACCAAAAGCCTGCACTCGACTCCAATTATTCAAAAATTGTACGCGCACATCATTGTCATCAAAAGCAACAACACCAATATTAATCCGTTCATCAGTGATGGGATTGGGGACATATTGAACGATACTATATCTGCTTGTCATTGCTTTTGACTCCCTCTATAAGAAAGTGCTTACAAAAAAGTTAATAATTGTTGTTGCTGTCTAGTTAAGTATTCTACTAGAGTAACACGCTCGTCAAGAGTTAGCCCCCACTCGCTAGGCGGAGCCGCCACTGCTTGAATGATTGTTGCTTCACTGACGCTTTCAAGCCCCCGGAGTGCCGAGCTAATCTCATCTAGGGTAAAGTTGCAATTTTCACACAAATATGAGTTTAGTTCACCTTGGGGTGCTTGTATCAGATCGCGCTCTGTCCAATTGGGGCCACCGGGAAAGAAGTGACCATGATCCACCGAGTAAACTAATCGCGGTGGATTCTTCTGGAAAATAAACTGGATGTCGTTAGCATAGACCCATCCGTACAACACAGCAAGCAAAACAAACCTGGATCTATTTTCAGGTTCGCTAGTTGCAATCAACTCCCAACTATCAAAGCAATCTGGTATAAAGAGAGTAGCGTGTGCTGTGCCTGAAGGAATATGAGAGAGACGAGGTTCAATCGCAATAAGTTTAGCCGACAATTCAACAATCTTAGGTTCGCCAACGGGTGCGCCAATTGCAAAGCCAAGCCTTGCAGTAATCTGGTCATTTACAATTTGTCGCCCTGCTTGCTGACCTTTAACCACATACTCTCTACCATCATTACACTTAAGCAAAACTGGTTCTGCTTTCGTCCTCCATCCTCTGCGAAAAGTTGTTGCCATGATGGGTATTTCAGGTTGTGAAAGCGCATCGTTTAGCTTTTGCTTCCAGTGTTCCCTCGCGTTTTCTGTATTTTCGCTTTTGCCCACAAAAAAAAGTATAAAATTTAGGTATATCCTCCTAAATTATCCTATTGCTATCTGCTTTGTCAATTTATTTAACGAAAAAACTTGACGTAATACCCAGAGTTTAAGATAATAAAGAGGAACCTGCGTTATACAAAGGATTGGCAAGGAAAGTGAAACTTTATAAATCCCCCGATTTTCGAGATGCTATCTGGGGGGGCTGAGAATATTTTGCCCATCTCGGTAAATTAATTAAACTTCGATGAGGTGTTACATAATGTTTGATGCTTTAAAATCGTGGCTATCATCTTTAACGCCGACTCAACTCCAAACATATCAACCATTATTCTATATTCTTTTTGGATTAATCACTATTTTTTTTGGAGTGGTTAATGTAAGTAAAGTTATTTATGATTGGAATAAAGATAAAATTAAAATAACCATTAAACTTAAGCGAGATAGTGTTAGTTTACCAGCGATACAACAGCCATTAAGAAATTATTTATTAATTGAAGTTGTAAACAAAGGTTATAAGGATGTAATAATTAATGAAATAGGAATTGCGGTGCCAGGTAAGAACGATATTAATGTTGTAGATATGCCTTGGACATTTCCTATATTAAAAGGATATGAAAAGGAAATAATGGGAAGTCTGGAATGGGTAGCCCTTCCCGGTACAGTGAATCCACAATCTATAGGGATAGCTCAAATTTTATTTTCTAACTTAGAAGAAGCTTATAAAAATATAAAAAAAGAAAAAGAACTGTCGCTTGAAGAGCCAGGATACCTGCGAACACTTAATCTTGTCACTGCTTATGAAGAATTGATGAAGTCGTATAACACTAGCACTCAAGTGCTGACGGTCAAACCTTATACAGTGACTACTACAGGTCAGCGTTTTATTGGAAAAAAAACAAAGATTCAATTAGGAAACCTTCATACAGCCGTGCAAGCTACGACTCAAAAAAAAAGATTCCTTTGATACAAGTAAGGAATCATTTAGGGATTAAAGTTTGGACTAATTATTAAACAATCTAATTAAAGGTAAAGACATATTAATGAATATCAATGCAACCCCGACAACCCCCGCCGAAGTCCGCCAACACCTAATCGACGCCTTACAACTCGACCTGATCGGCCCCATCCCCGACGACGAAGCCCACGCCGCAGAAATCATCAACCAACCCCCTTCCCGCTGGTATCTCAGCGGTTTTCTCGTACCCTACGGGGCCCGCCTCGAACAACGTAGCGACGACACCAGCAATGACGAACTCGACGAACACAGGGGCGCCAGTGCCGGCGACGACGAAAACCCCCCGGAAAAATCCTCCGCCCGCAGAGCATTTTTTCCCTCTTCAATGGGGCTGAGTTTCCTGGTTCCCAAAGAAGCAACTCACTTCCGGGCGATCGCATCTTGGGGCGACTACTCGCCCATTCCCACAGAAGAGGAAAAAGCAGAAACCAAACTGCAAAGTCTCGTCTCCGGTGATTGGCTGCGGAAACCTCAACAGGTAGAACTAGATGTTCCCATCAAAAGCAGCACCGCGCCCTACACCTTGGACATTCCCGACAGCGGCGGCTTAAAACTCGTCATTTCCGTTCGCCCCGTCTTGTCCCAGATTAAGTTACCCCCCGGTACCCGTTCCGTCTCCGCTTTCCTTGTCAACTACCGCACCCCCACCACCGACGACTCCTTGCGAGATACCACTTACATCTTCCAAGCAACTTTAACTATTCACACCCCCTACTCCCTCGTCCCCCGCCCGAATTTGCGGGGACAAACCGATGATGATTGGGATGAAAAGGTGGCAGACTTGCAGTATCGGGAAGACTGCGAATTTGCTGTTGGCCACAACATTTCGGCGATCGCCCTCGTCCACTCCGACTCGATTTGCAAGGAAATTCGCACCGCCTGGATACCCACCGCTGACGTAGAAAAAGTCATCGCGGCCGTTGTACCCGGAACTGAACTAGAAATGGAAGCGATCGCTGCAGCACCCAGTCCCGCAGCTTTGCGGTCAATGCTAGAGCCAATGGTAACAGCTTACGGCGATTGGATTGCAGACCAGCGGCACAAATTCCCCCTCGATCTCAACCGAGCTCAAATTGCCCAAAAGTTGCTCAACCGCGCCCAAGTCGCGCGCGATCGCATCGCTGCGGGCCTCGACGCTATGAATGACCCCGAAGTGTTCGAGGCCTTTAGAATTGCCAATTTCGCGATCGCCAGATCCATCCGTCAACGGGCTACCCATGACAGTGAGAAAACCCCCGCAGAAATCCACGCCCCCAAATGGCGGCCGTTTCAGCTAGCATTCCTGCTGATGAACTTAACTGGAATTGCCGATCCAGAAATGGGCGATCGGGAAATCGTAGATTTGCTATTTTTCCCCACCGGCGGCGGCAAAACCGAAGCATATTTAGGGTTAGCTGCATTTACTTTAATTCTGCGACGGTTGCGAAATCCAGGGCTTAGCGGGGCCGGGGTTAGTGTCTTAATGCGCTACACTTTACGCCTGTTAACCTTAGACCAACTGAGTCGCGCCGCCACTCTGATCTGCGCTTTAGAATTAGAACGGCAAAACGATGTTCAAAAACTTGGCACTTGGCCTTTTGAAATCGGGTTGTGGGTCGGACAAGCAGCCACGCCAAACCGCATGGGACGCAAAGGGGACAACAACCCAGAAAGTGCCCGTACCCGCACCATTGCCTATCAAAACGACGATCGTAATAAACCCTCACCCATTCCCTTAGAAAACTGCCCTTGGTGCGGTGAAAAATTTACCCGCAACTCCTTTACATTATTCCCCAACGCAGAAAATCCCACGGATTTAAGAATTCTCTGCACCAACCGTAAACGCCTTGCCAATAACCAACCGCAATGTACTTTTAAAGCAAATAATCCTTTGCCCATTGTTGCGGTTGATGACCCCATCTATCGCCGTGTCCCCTGCTTTATCATCGCCACAGTTGATAAATTTGCCAACCTACCTTGGGTCGGAGAAACTGGGGCTTTATTCGGAAAAGTCGATCGCTATGATGACAACGGATTTTACGGCCCGGCTACTATTGGCATCGGTCGGACACTAGAAAAACCTCTCCTACCACCAGATTTAATTATACAAGATGAATTGCACCTAATTTCCGGGCCGTTAGGCACGATGGTCGGACTTTATGAAACGGCTATTGACGCCTTATCAGCTATTGACAAAAATGGCAAAAAAATCTATCCTAAAATAGTTGCTTCAACTGCAACCGTGCGGCGAGCAACCAAACAAATTCGCGCCTTATTTGGTCGCACCGAAGTCGATGTTTTTCCGCCTCCTGGCCCAGACCGCCGCGATTCATTCTTCGCCAAAACTGTCCCCGCTACGGAACAAAACCCCCGCACTTATATCGGCATTGCCGCTCAAGGTCGCAGCTTAAAAGTCATCTTGCTGCGGACTTATCTAGCTGTATTAGGGGCGGCTCAAAAACATTGGGATGCCAACGGCGGTGCAAGAAATAAAAATAATCCTGCTGACTCTTACATGACCTTATTGGGTTATTTTAACTCCCTGCGAGAACTGGGGGGAAGTCGGCGCATTGTTGAAGATGAAGTCAAATCTAGATTGTTAGGATATAGCCAGAGAAAACGGGAAAATGAGCCGTCAGGATGTTTTGCTAACCGCCGAATTAACGATGAACCTCTAGAATTAACTTCTCGCGTTAGCACTAGCCAAGTTTCAGAAGCAAAGCGCTGTTTAGCCTTAGCTTTTTCAGACGCACACCGGGTGGACGCTGCACTAGCAACTAATATGATTTCTGTGGGTTTAGATATTACTCGCCTCGGATTAATGGTCGTATTAGGACAGCCAAAAACAGCCGCCGAGTACATTCAAGCAACCTCGCGGGTAGGGCGAGACGAACAGCGGCCGGGATTAGTGGTAACATTATTAAATGTACACAGACCGCGCGATCGCTCTCACTACGAACGTTTCGGTGCGTGGCACAATACTTTTTACCGGGCAGTCGAAGCAACCAGCGTCACGCCTTTTTCTCCCCGTGCCATTGACCGGGGGATTGCGGCTATTACCGTGGCTTTAGCGCGTCTAGGTAATCCAGAAATGACCGCACCTTTAAATGCAATTAAAATTACAGAACAGCGCTCAAACTTAGATTTTGTTGCTGATATCATTGCCCAGCGTTCTGAAATCCACGACCAAGACCGAGACGCTGAAGAAACCGAAGAATTGCGTCTGAAACTAAAAGAGCGAGTCAATAATTTGCTCGATACTTGGCAATATATAGCTTCGGAAAAAGGCAGTTTGCAATATCAGCAAGAAGTGGGAGTTGCACCGCCTTTATTATTTGACCCCCTTGACCCAGACTTGCAGAGGCAACCGCAACCCGCTAAAAAATTTAAAGCGCAGCGCAGTTTGAGAGATGTGGAACCTGTTGTCAATTTGTGGGTGAAAAATCCAGATGGCTTAGAGATTGATGAGGAGGATTAATTCGCCCACGTCGCGTCAGATTGAGCATCAAGATTAACTCACTTAGGGTGCGTCAGAAAAAAAGATTATTTAATTGCGATCAAATTTCTCTCTGACACAGCCTACCAATAAACTCAGTAGGGTGCGTCAGAAAAAAAATATTTGCCGAGCCGAAGATTTCTCACTGACGCACCCTACTAACTGCAAGCAAATTTCCGGCTGACGCACCCGACAAACTACAAACTACAAACTAACTAAAATCAATATGAAAATCCCATCAGGACAAATTCGCCAAAGTCAAATTTTAACCACCTTCGGGCCGGGGGCAATGGTCGATTTGCCCAACTATTCGATTATTATTGGCGGGTTAAACCACTGGCGGGGCGATAAATCGCGCATCCACGAAGAGCGCCTGGAAGAGCGAGTTGCCGAAATTCTCGGCCTGGCCCGCGTTGCCCTGTACGCTCCCCCTGTAGATGAACAAGACCCCAGTGCCCCTCGCACAGGCATCACCGCCTTCACATTTCCCACTTGGTTTGTAGCGCAAGAGGATAGCACTTGGAAAGCTCCCAACGGCAAAGAATACCGCACCAGACCTTTAATTCGTTGGGGGAGTTTAGTTAAGGGAAAATATCTGAATGCTGAGAGGAAGAAAAGGCCTGTTGTTCCGGTGCGCTTCGTGCAAGCTTGCGCCAACGGACATATCAGCGATATCAATTGGTATGCTTTCGCCCACAATAATTTGGACGCTCCATGCCGAGGACAATTGTGGCTTGATGAAAGCGGTTCTGGCAATGATTTCGCTGAAATCTTCGTCCGGTGCGAAGCTTGCAAAGCCCGTCGTCCCCTTTCTGATGCCACTGTCCCGTATTCTAAAGTGCTCGGCAGGTGCTTGGGAGAGCGGCCTTGGCTCGGCCCGGTTGCAAAAGAACCTTGCCTTTCTAGAGAGGGCGATCGCCCGTTGTATAATCGACTGTTAGTGCGATCGGCGAGTAATGCTTATTTTGCCCAAGTCCTTAGCGTGATTTCTCTGCCGGACTCCGACACCAAACTCAGGGAAGCCGTCAACCAAGTTTACGAAGATTTTTTACAATATGCTGAAGACTTAAATGATATCAGAAAAGAGCGAAAGAAACAAAAAGTTTTTAATGCTTTAGCAGGTTTAAGCAACGAAGCAGTTTGGGCAGAAATACAGCGAAGAAAGGCAGGATTTTCTAATATAAAAAAGAGCATTAAGCAAGTGGAGATTGAAACTTTACTTGCTAGTCCTGATGAAGTTGGGGAAGATGTGTCCGAAGGAGATTTTTATGCCCGCGCTCGCAAGTTAGAGGGGTTAAATCCTCTCGCAACAGCTCGTATTGAACGCATTATTCTAGTGCATCGGCTTCGAGAAGTCGTGGCGCAAGTCGGATTTACTCGTTTTGAAGCAGCTATGCCGGACATTGAGGGTGAATTAGATATTAACGTGCGACGGGCAGCTCTTGACATTGATCCGACGTGGGTACCGGCGATTGAAAATAGGGGTGAAGGAGTATTTATCGCCTTTAAAAAACAGGCAATTGACCAATGGCTGAAGCAAAAAGCTGTTCGAGAAAGAGGGGAAGAGTTGCATAGGGGCTTCCAGAAATGGTGTAACACTAGAGGGATTCCGCAGGACAAAGCCAAGTTTCCGGGGTTGCCTTACATTATGTTGCACTCCCTCTCTCACTTATTAATTACTGCTGTTTCTCTGGAATGTGGCTACGGGGCTAGTGCCATCCGGGAACGCATTTATGCTGGGGATTCAGGCTACGGTATTTTGCTCTATACCGGCACCTCTGGTAATGATGGAACTTTGGGGGGACTGGTGCAAATTGGCAAGCGCATTGAATTACTGTTAATCAGCGCATTGGAGTTAGGAAGGCTTTGCTCTAACGACCCTGTGTGTGCTCAACACGGGCCGGAAAATGATGCCGAAGACCGTTTCTTACATGGGGCTGCTTGTCATGGATGTTTGCTGATTGCTGAGACTTCTTGCGAACGGCGCAACGATTTTCTCGATCGGGCTTTGGTCGTAAACACAGTTAGTGGTAACAGTGCTGCTTTTTTCCCCGATGAATTGTGACCTCTAAGGGGGTACAGCCGAGATACCTGCATTCCGAGGACGTGATATTAAGAAACGTAACAAATAAGTCCCTATCACCGTTCAGATGAGACTACAACATCACAATATCCTTATGAAATAAGGCTATCTGTTGTTTTGTATGAATTAAAAGAAAAAAATCCAGAGAAATTTGATGATTTTTGTAGATTATTTTTGTAACAAACCCGCCAGAGATGGAGGTGGTACCTTGCGACTGGTGGCAGTTTCACTGTTTTGGGGGGTTTCTACAAAACTAGCTCATTATATTTTTTTATCCGAAGGATTCAAGTTGGGCTTTAATCCTTTCAAACTTTTTAACACTATCAAGCGAGTACAGTCGTTCTCCACACCCACTACAAACATAGGCGCGAACTTTAAGCACTACTACCTTTCCGCCACCTTTAACCTGATGATTAACTTCTTGTTCAATTATCTGCCCCGTACAATCGGGGCAGCTCTCAAAGGGTAACAAAGGCTAACTCCTTATGCGGTACCTAAACCACAGTTTACGAAAGTACACACTAGATAGTTTAACCCACTTTGTTTCTTTATTATATGCCCAAACACTACATACAATAAGACCGCTCTTGGTCATGCAGTTGATCGAGCAGGTAGGATATCTATAGCGCTTATAAGAAAAATTTTCTTCAACTTCAATTGTACTGGCACGCACCGCTAAATCAAGGATGCTTTCCAAAGCAAGATCACAATTCTCCATGCCCTCAACAGCATGGATTGAAACCCAAACGCGACCAGCTCTAATTGCCTCTACAACCAACTTATGCAGTTCCTTCTTCATACTAACCCCTATTTTTAGACACAACTATCCTGCGAAATAATTCACTATGGATAGTCAAGCCACGGGGGAAGGACAGGTGCCGATTGCAAAGCGCGAGTCCGACAACAGCAATTTACGCGACTGTCAAGGCTGGTATAACGGCTACTGTGTTACCAATTTTCTCACACTTGTGAAATTTGATTTTTAATTCAACTTAGATACTGTAAGTTGACTATTAAGTCAATTCACTTGTTGTTAAAAAGGCTAAAAAATTAGCTAATTGTTGCGTCAGCTAAAGTCAGGGGTTTGCAGTATAAAGTCAGGGGTTTGCAGTATAAAATCAGTGAGATTACAGGCATTTGCAGGGGCTGCACTTTACCTGCAAATGCCTGTAAATATCCTGCAAATGCCTGCAATTTTATGCCAAATTACTGCTTTTTTGTGTCGAGCGTACATTTGCTTGTTGAGGCTGGTTATGGCGGTTTAGTTTTGGTAGCAAGCAATGGTTTTGTGATCACAAACCGGACTTTTACGTGCTGAAACAAAAACAATGCACCCTCATGAATGCGGCATCCTAAGTGTCAAGTAGCTTGATTTTTACCCGATATTCGACTGTGCCGGCTGCTCACATTGCTCCTGCTGTTGTGGCGGCTTTTGTGGCAGCACAGGCATCAATTGCCACAACTTTCCCATCGCACTTGGGTAGCCAGCGAGCGGCTTGAGTGACAGCTCGATCGCCCATGACGGAGCTCATAGAATCAAACAGCCGATCGGCTACCCATCTCGCGCCGTAGCTTGAGCTATTGAGGAGGATTTTGTGGCGGCAATCGACGCGGGCCTTTCTTGCATCCACCGATGTTTTGGCGATCGTCGGCAAGACGCAATTTGAAGAGTTTAAGCAGCTAAAAGGTGATGGGCGATCTCATAAAAACGTATATTGCTGAAAGTTTTCCTAGGTGTGCCGCTCTTTGATTTTTCCTTGCTGACCACGGAGAAACCAGGAGCGATCGGCTTGTTGGGCAGCCTGATTGCTCCTGGTTGATTCCCCGGTAAATCGATAGCGAATAAGGAAGCCACCATTTCTATAAACGGATAGGCGGCGATACTACAATTTCCCAGCCTAGAACTTCAAACTGTTATGACTCAATCACAACAGAGAATAAAACTACCACTCTGAGTCTAGGTAATCTTCTGCTGAAGCTCCTTCGCACGAAAAAGGGGTAGTAAGCGAGCGTAATTCAAGATTTGTATCAGTCAAATCGTCGATTTTTTGGTTAAGGATATACTTTTCCTCAACCAGGGTGGTTATTTTGCCTTCTAGTACGGAGTTTTGGTTTTTTAAGATTGCGTAGCTATTTTTCAGCAAAGAAAGTTGTTCTTCACAGTATTGAAGAGCCTTGTCTTTTGCTTCAAATTTTTCGAGCAAAATTTTATGAGCTTCGACCCAAGCTTTATCTTTTTTAAGCAAGTGGGTATTAGACTGTGCTAAAATCCGAATCCTTCTTTCTGCTCTAGAAAGAGTTTTCTTAACACAGAAAAATTCGTTGCACAAAGGAACCCATGATGAGGTACAGTAAGGCATAGGGTATAAACTCCTCTAATTTTTTCTGGAGGCGAGATATAGAAGTTAAACCGCCAGGAGTTTTTAATTTGAACAAAAGTGCTACCTAAATTGGCGTTTAGGTAGTCTTTTTTTGTTTTAATTATTAAAGCTCAACCATAAGGCTTTTCTTCCAAACAGCCACTACAAAATGCCTATCTTTTATAAGTTAAAGCATTACAGTATTTGTCTTAGAAATAGAAGCGAGATATAGACGAGCTTTAACCTGCTAAAAAAAATGATAGCAGGAGTTTTGATTTTATGTCAAGTTTTTAAAAACGTTTTCGCTGTTTCTAGTCAGTATTTCTTTTTGACCTATCACCCCAGCAAAACAAAGTTGACTATAACTGTTGTAGTCAACAGCCATAGCCAAACCGGGCTAAACGTCTAAAGCGTATACCAGCTATGAATTATAGACTTTCAGGTCTTGTTCTAATTGTCGGGTGATTCTAGCCTGCCTTGTTTAAGTGCAGCGTGAGCGCAAGAATTCTGATCACCCTTTTTGTATTAGGACCCATTGCCAGCACTCAGCCAAGCTTTTAACTTGCGACGTGACAGGGCAAAAGTTTCCTGAAAGTTAGACCGGGAAAGGCTCATTACTTGACCGACGTTGCAACGATCACAGACGCTCTCGCCCTTAAGACACCGTATTAGGGTCTGCTCTTAACCTGCCTTCATACCAACAGTTTAGCCGATTGCAAAGCGCGGGCCCAACAACAGCAATTTATGCAACTGTCAAGGCTGACATAACGGCTGCTGTGTTGCCAATTTTCTCATACTCCTTATTTGATTTTTTATTCAATTTAGATAACGGCTACTGTGTTGCCAATTTTCTCACACTTGCTTAAATTGATTTTTTATTCAACTCAGGTATCGTAACTTGACTATTAAATCAATTCGGATTTTGTTAAAAACGCTAAAAAATTAGCTAATTGTTGCGTCAGCTAAAGTCAGGCAAGTGCAGTATAAAGTCAGGCAAGTGCAGTATAAAGTCAGGCAAGTGCAGGTATTTGCAGGGGGTGCACTTTACCTGCATTTACCTGAAAATATCCTGCAAATGCCTGACTTTTTCGGTCAAATTACTGCTTTTCTGTGTCGAGCGTGCATTTGTCTATTGAGGTCGGTTATGGCTGTTCTCTCTCAGTAGCAAGCAATGGTTTTGCGATCGCAAACCCTGACTAATTAGTGCTGGCAAAAAATAAGGCTCCCTTATGAATGGGGAATCTTAGGTATCAAGGCGCTTGATTTTTACCCGCTCTTCGACTGTGCCGGCTGCTCACATTGCTCCTGCTGTTGTGGCGGCTTTTGTGGCAGCACAGGCATCAATTGCCGCAATTTTTCCATCGCACCTGGGTAGCGATCGATCGCATTGCTCGCTCTCTTGTTAACCAGCCATCGCTCTCTTGTTAACCAGCCCTCACCATCAGACGTTTAATCGTCCTTCCAGTGCGATCGCCTCACTCGGTATAATTTATACAAACAAATTAAATTAAGTTAGAGTTGGGTAGGGGTCAGTCTCACTTTGATAAACCCTCTAATAGCCCTCTCCAATTGGAGGGTATAAAATCACCTGACTAGCGGTTTTTAATTACAGTTGTTAACTTGTATCTTGGCAAGAGGTTTTTACTGATTAAAAACTATGAAAACTTTATCGGAAGTCCAACCTAGAGAGCTGCTATCCAACCATATTCACATTCGCCTAACTGACTCTGACTACAATCAAATTAAAGCCAGAGCAGAGCAAGTAAATTTAAGCATGAGCGACTTCATGCGCCGTGCAGCTTTGAGGAGAACCATGCCGCGCCCTCTAGCTGCATTTGACTTAAAAGCCTATCAAGTGTTATGCAAGATTGATGCCCAATTGAGAATTGCAGGAAACAACCTCAATCAAATTACTAAAGCTTGCAATAGTGCTGTGGCATTGGGAGAACCAGTTGTTGTCAATACAGGACTCTTAGAAAGCGTACAGCAACTCATTCGAGAAAACGGAAAGGCAATTAAAACTATAGTTGCAAACCTCGCCAAATCTACAGTACGCTAATTATTAACAAGCCTGGGCTTTACCGCCTGAGCAATCGATTCTGTGCAACTGACGGCTTTTCGGTTATGATTGGCAAACAAATCAAAGGTACAGGCTTTCGGGGCTGTCTAAACTACGTGCTGGGCAAAAAACACGCTGCTCTAATTGGCGGTACTATGTGCGGACAAACTCCTGAAGAACTCGCTGCTGAATTTGGCATCGCCCGACAACTAAGACCTAACCTGAAAGTAGCAGTTTTTCACGCCACTTTATCTGTCGATAGCACCGAAAAACTCGAAGATTCTGAAGAAAATGACCAACGCTGGCTGGCTATTGCAGCCAACTACATGAAAGCGATGGAATTTGACAACAACCAGTACGCAGTTGTCAAGCACAGCGATACAGAACACGACCACATCCACATCGTCGCCAGTCGCATTTGCCTAGATGGAGGTGTTGTTGACGATAGCTGGGATTATTACAAAAGCCAAGAAACTATTCGCCAGCTCGAACGGAGTTACAACCTAGAAACTGTTATACCCAGTTGGGAAACAGACAAGCGAGCTCAGACTACAGGAGAACACAGGCAATTAAAAAGCAAGGGAAACAAAAGTGTCAGGGTGCAATTGCAAGACCTAATTGATGAAGTTACCCAAGACAACCCAAGTATGCCAGAATTCGTTGAGCGGTTGCAGCAACAAGGTGTAGAGGTGCAAGTCGGATTGACTCGAACTCGAACTGGCTTCAGTAAAGGCATTTCTTACAATTTAGATGGGGTCGCTTTAAGTGGCACTCAGTTGGGTAAAGCCTACACTTTTTGTGGATTGCAGAAGCATCGAGGCGTTAGCTATGACAAAGGGCGAGATAACGCCCTAATTGAGGCTTTAATGCAGCCACAACACTTAGCTATCGCCCCCAGTGAGGCAGAGGAAAATGAGTTAGAGTCGTCAGAAGCCGAGCTAGCAGCAACCCTATCTGCAACAGCAAATGAGTTAGAGTTGTCACAATCTGAGCTAGAAACAACCGCACCTGCAACTCCTGCAACAGCAAATGAGTTAGAGTTACAACTGTCAATCCTGCCTGAAAGGAATGAAACTCAGTGGCAAAAAGTGCGATCGCATCTAGCAGTCGAGTACAGTTTACCTTTAGAATTGCTTGAAAAATTGCACTCTCATTCTTGGTTGTATGCCGGCTCAGAAAAGGCTGTCTTTACAGGACGGACGCTTGAGGGGGAAGCCCGGTTCGCTTTTGTTCTCGATGAAAGAGGTAACTTTACTACAACCCATCCCCTGCCATCTGAAGCTGCTTTCTGGGTAGCTACTACTGGAGAAATTGAGCGAGCTGTGATTGCTTGTAACCCAATAGAAGCCCTTTCAATTTTGCTTATTGAACAGGATAACTCTACAACAACACCAGCGACACTTTACCTAGGAATTGAACGAGCTTCACAACTGCCTGCACAATTCTTACAAGAACTCGATAGCGTTATTATAGCGATGGCAGCAGATTATATGCTCGCTCGAAATGCGCTCGCGCTGCTACCGAATGCAGAAATTGTCAGTCCACAGTCAAGTTGGAATGATATCTGGATACAATTAATCGAGCAAGAACAGCAAACTCACAAACAAAATAACCAACAGTATAAACAGCGCATCCAAGACATTGAACTGGATTAGTTATGGTTCCCTAAAAAAGTGAGTAGTGTTTAATAAAAACGCTACTTAACAAATTTCCAGCTTACGACCTAAATTACTGATAGTGCTGCCACTAAGTATTACAAATTTGTGAATAGATTTATCAACTATTTTTTCTTAATTTGCTAATTCAATTGAGACGACGCTTGCTCATTTTTTTTTGTAAGCCGACCTTGCTAATAATAAATTATTTATACGTTTTATCCTAAAAATTAGTACAAATAAAATGAGCGCTGTCGCGCCAAAAAATAAAGTATCGGAGATAAAAAATGGAAGTATCGCAAACCAACACCTACTACTTCAATAATTTAACCTTGATCCACCAAACAGAAAACCAACTGTACATTATGGGAAGGCAAACAACACTGGTCTTAAATTTTCAACAAACAAGCTATCAAACGCTCGACAAAATAATCCACGCTCTACGACTTTTAAGAGACAAAAAAGTCCTAGACAGAAAGTCAATTATCGAGCAAGAGCTGCTGGCCTTAAACTTCCAATTCCCTCTCGAAAGCAGCAACCGTAGCAACAACGACACCAACAATGGTAATAGCAATGGTAGCAGCCATGGTAGCAGCAAAAACTGCGAGCTAAAAATCGACTGGTAATTCAATTATGCCGGAGAGACAAGTTTGTTTCTCCGGCAGCCGCAAACATCTTTCACCACATTCAAAAATGGCAAACTTTCATGGCAGGATACGTGTATCTTCTGCACTTTGAAAAGCCGATATGTTCAACTCATCCAGCCCAACACTACGTCGGCTGGACAAAAGATTTGGACGAAAGGCTTTGGAAACATAAAAAAGGCAGAGGTGCTAAATTTTGCGCCGCTGCCCGAAAACGCGGAATAAACTTTGTCTTGGCAGAATGCTGGGTTGCAGACAAAAGTTTTGAGAGGAGAATCAAAAGGCAAAAAAACCACAAACGTTTTTGCCCTCTGTGCAAAAATTGAAAGGACAAATCAGCTTTTTTGTAGGAAATGCAATTCCAATAGGAGGAAATATAACAGTTTTCTAACATTGTGAGATACAGTTGATTGATTACCTTTTTCCCATTACCAAGAAGCCAATTTTCCGGTCTACACCGCTTTCATGAGCTTGCATAAATAGTTGCAACTGGGTGTTAAGTTTCGTACTTAAACTCAACACCCAGTTGTTTGTCCGTAATTCCTGTATCTATTAGACATCTCCCATAATGATTGTGGAACAGGCCGTTGGGCCTGTTCTGAACTGTCTTTTTGGGAGATATCTATTGCTTTCGCCAATACGCATCTACCCCTCGTCCCCGACATTGCAAACGCCCCGCATCCCTCTCCCGGCGCAATAGACGGCGAATCAAATCAATTCCCACTGTTGGACACCGTTCCTGCAATTCCCTAATGGAGAATTCTTGAGGCAAATTGTTAATTGCATCCAATACGATCGCCGTTTTAGTTCCTTTTGCAGAAGTAACATATCCTACCCGCTGCTCAAACTCCCGATAAGCTGACAGCAGCATGACTCCCAAGAAATACTCCCACCAAGGTAATAGGTTGTGCTGCTCTTCATGCCATCCTTGGGAAGATTGGTAAAGCGTATCATAATAGCTTTCCTTAGTTCTCTCCACAATCCGTTCCAAACTAATAAATCGCCCCACCTCATAACCGGCTTTGTATAGCAGCAACAAAGTGAGCAACCTTGCCATCCGCCCGTTTCCATCTAAAAATGGATGAATGCACAAGAAATCCAAAATATAAGTTGGAATCAGCAATAAAGGTTCTATCTCGCCCGATTCCCAGAGGCGATTAAACCGTTCTTGCAGGCGTTCCATTGCCGCAGGAGTAGCATAAGCGGGAGTAGGTTGAAACCTCACCACTTTAGTCCCGTCAGGATAAGTAGCGCTAATTTCATTATCCACTGTTTTCCAGCGCCCGCCTGTATTAACAGCAAATTGGTAAAGGTCACGGTGCAGTTGTAAAATGACACCTGTACTAAAAGGAATGTGGGTATAACTGGTGTGAATTGTAGTTAGCACGTCCCGATAACCCGCAATTTCTTGTTCTGAACGATCGCGCGGCGTTGTTTTTTCTGTTACTAATTTCTTAATCCGTTCTAGTGGCACAGTAATGCCTTCAATGCGGTTAGAAGATTCGGTACTCTGAATAACCGCAGCTTGGCGCAAAGTGCCTAAAACTTGTGGCGCTTGTTGCTTGAATAACTCCTGCTTTCCCTTGTATTCTCCAACTAAGCGAATCGTTTGCAAAAGTCTTTGGTTGAGCTGTTGACTTTCAATGAACCCCTCTTCAAATGACAGCATATCTATTTTATCTCCTTTGTATTAATTATAAACATTTATTGCAGTCAATAAGTCGGATATTGCGTGCGCTCGCATCAAAACTTTGAAAGCCGATCGCAAGCAGAACCGACACCAAATCCAGGTAAATAAGTAAGGCGATAGTTGCTTTTAGCCATAGCCCTTGCCTCTGTTGTTGTCCAAGGTTTGACGCTCAGCAAATCGGGTTCAGTTTCCAGTTGCTTTAAATAAGAGCGATCGCCCGTTACAAAGGCGATCGCCTGAGCCAGGAACTTGCAACAGCTCAAAGGAGCCTGAACCACCTGCTTTTCAGTAAACCTAACCACAATCCAATTCCACTCTAAGAATAATTGATTGCGGCGCATATCGCTGTCAGCATCGCAGCAGTGAGTGGGCTTCTTAGATTTGCCAGCATAAGGTTCATCAATCTCGACATCAATTCCGAGTCCAGATGGAGTGTGAATTACAGTAAAATCTGCTGAATAGCTCCTCTGAGATGACGGAATTTTAAACTCTGCTGCTTGGACAACTTCCTCGAAATATCGCTGCAAATATTGCAAAAAGCGCTCTTCGCTCACTCCTTGCTGAGCTTGAGATATGCCATTAGAACTAACCCGAAGTGACATCAAATCCTTGAGCGATCTATTTCTGTGATGTAAGTCAATTTTTACACTTTTAAAAACTGTCTGCAACCCTTCTTTTCCTAGCTTAAAACTAGAAAATTCCTGCTGTTTGTTTGATAACGTCTCTTGTTGGGATAATCTTTTTTGTTGGGATAACGTCTCTTGTTGGGATAATCTTTTTTGTTGGGATAATATCTCTTGTTGGGATAACATCTCTTGTTGATTGTACTCAAGAACTTGCTGCTTATACCTGGATAGCAGTTTTTGACGGCAGCCAAACACATAACTATAAGCAGCCGCAATTAAACATGAATAAGCAGCTACTACCAACAGCATTTCCCACCACAGCCAACCCCAGGAAATAGCTAACAGCGGAAGTGCGATCGCACCATAGAGCCAAAACACCCAAATTAACCACAGCAACTTGACAGGTAACACCACAGGTGGTTGAGGCGGAGTCAGCAAAACAACAGGTTTCCCGAATTGTTGAGTTTCTTGAAGTTGGGATGAGGTGGCACAACTAGAAGTTGCCTCTGGCAAAGGATATTGATGGCAGAACTGGATTACCACTTTTGGGTAAAAAACTATAGGATAGTTCATAACTTTAAATACTCCTTTTTTTAAGAGCGCGGTCGCGCTATTTTTAAGAAATTTTTTTGAATTGTATGCAAAAAATTACCCAGTCAAAATCACAAAATTTAACTCATTCTCAACCAGTTAGCCAAATTCAAAAGGACAAACAAATCTCTCTTAAATCCGACGCGGCAACAATGGCTGCGCTTACTCAAATCGAAGAACACCGCGATTATTATCACACCTGCATCAACGGAGGATACTAAGCATGAATTTAGCCACAGCGACGCTTGCTCAAAGTTCAATAACTGCGGCTCAAGTTTGGCATCAACTAGAATCAGCAGAAAGCTCAGAAGAAATTGACCAACTGCTGCAATCCCTTTGGCAAACCCAAGAAACCCAGGAACTTGCTGTTGATGCCCATGCCGACTTAGCCGACCAAATTGATGCCGAAATTGCAGGAATTACAGCCCGGATGCAGTATTTGATAGAACTGCATTCAAGAGCTATCAACAAACTCCAGGGGTGGAGAGAGCGGTTAGACCAAACCGTTCTATACTTCAACGAGTGTGGCGTGTTAACTTCAGAAATTATCGGCAAACACCGCCGCATTACTGTTAAGGAAAATCCGCCTACCTGTGAAGTTTTGATTGACCCATCTCAACTACCAGAACCCTATCGCCGAGTCGAAACCAAAACCGTAATTTCTGCCGACAAAAAGGCGATTGCAGACGCTTGGAAACAAGGAATGCCTGTAGATGGTACTAGGGTTTTCCGCAAGCGCAAAGTGGTTTACCGCTTGCTTCCCGGTAACAATTTGCACTCTCTTCAAGCCAACCAGACGCTTGAGAGTCGTTCTTCGGATAAAACGCAGTCCAAAAAACGGCGTTAGTCATCTTTTCAGGTGTCAGCAATGCCTTAATCTGACACCTGAATTATTAGACATCTCCGAATTAGACCCTCCAAATTAGACCCCTCCGAAAAAGAATGTGAAACGCTTGTTTTGTAAGAGCGAAAACTTAATTTCTCTCGATATAGCCTTTTTCAGTTAGCTAGGTAATTGGTACAACGTAATTGGTACAAAGTAATGCGTAATGAGGCATGGTAAGGGAGCATGAATCGTCCATGCCTGGCTGGTAGCTAACACGATCGAAAATTACCAATCCTAAAACTAACTATTACCGATTACCGATTACCTATTACCGACCTTGGGAGTTATGAATTTTGAGTTTTGAGTTTTGAGTTTTAAGAGTTTTCTTGGGTGGATCTCATTTTTACAAATATCTTCGTATGGGCGAAGTATTCCGGCAGTAAATCTCTGATTTTCACTAATAAATTGTCTGCCGGAATACTTCGCCCTTGCAAAATTGAGATGCACCCGTTTTCTTTAACTCACAACTCAAAATTCACGCATTCAAAACTCAGGAGGACCCGAAGCGTACCTCATGATACTGAAAATTGCCATATCTATTACAAATCAATCCAGTATTGAGGGTTTTCAACTTGTTCTTCAGTGACATTGAACAACTTTGACGCTCTAGCTTTAATAACCCCGTCAGCATCAAAACTTAAACCTCCAAACTGCTGCCTGTTTTCACCTTCTCCAAAAGCAACGCGGGCAAGTGTATCGCTATCGCTATCAGAGAAATAATCTCGCTGGCTTTCCATAGCCGTAGTTGTGCGAACTACTTTCACTTTTTTTCTCCACATTGGGATTGTCAATCTCATTGTAACACGCTACTTTTCTATTCTAAAACCCTCCACTTGGAGGGGGTGACTATCACTCAGTAGCAGGAAGTGTTGAAGGAACAACCTTGTCAAAATCTGGACTATTGCTGTGCGTAAGTCCTAAAAATGTAAAAACTAGGATTCAGGAGCTAATCAATGAGCAGAAGAAAACTTACCCCAGAATATCGCTCCACAGAATGGGTAGCTGGGGAAGGACTAAAAATCCCAGTCTTTGATATGTCCTTGACTGATGGTAGAGCAAAGGGGCGGTATCAAGCTGAATCAGAAGTGCTGCGTAACTCCCTGCTTGAACTGCTTTTTGAACCTGAAGAATTAGCATCCCTAACCATCGTTAAACCAGACCCAGATGATAGCAGTTTCGACCCTCTCAAAAACATCGACTTCGGAGATGGTATTGCCAGAAGAGTTGCTTTCAGCTCAGGCAAAAATGTGTACTTTGCAGACAAAGAACTCTCAACCAAACTGTTGAGCGTATTCAAAACTCAACCCGACCACGCCTGTCGCTACGGCTCACTGCTAGTTAGCAGTTGCAACCAAGGAGCCAAATTGTTAGATAACTCCCAAGAAGGCGAAACCTTGCGACTCAAAATTGTTGATTCTCAAAGCGATGACCCAAGTGAAAAAGCGAAAGCTCATAAGTGGCAAACCGGAGACTGTCACGGTAAAATTTCACCGGCACTAGCCCAACAATTAGGAGGGAATTACAACCGACCTTTTCAATTCAGATTTGCCTGGATGCAGGAATGGGGACAAGAAGACTACCACACTCCTGAAATTAGCTTTCTTGCCAAAGGAACGCTGTTGCCTGATGCTAATTTAACCTCCGAGTTGGGTTATGATATCATTATGGATCGCTCCTCTATCAAAGGAGTTGCTAAAGAGCAATTAGCGGAACTTATCCCCTGTGGTGACTACGAATTTCCCAAAGCTATACTGGGAAATCGAGGCAACGCCAAAGTAACTGAATACGAAAATTCCTGGCAATTTTCGATTTGGTATTCCGAAGCAGCTATTGGGGCTGACATAGCCACACCGACCAAAATTGAAGCCCAAAAGCTAGCTGACTTGCAAAATAACCGGCTGCAACTTGCCAAATACTTAGTAGAGCAACACGACAAAAAAGCTGCTTTTCAATCTAGCCTTCACGAAGACAGCATCGGGTTAGAAGGCGAAGCAGATGAAAAAGCCCAGCGCAACGAATCCCGGCTAATTTCAATTTTGAGGAACGACAAACTCGGTCAACTCCTCGACTTTCCCAAAGTCGTCGATTTCATGCAAGAACAACTGGCTAAAAAGTGGAAAGACTTAGCAATTAAGGGAGCAATTCATCACGGTTCAGCAATGGCTCAACCTTGTGAAAACCTCCAACCCGGTACAATTGTTGCGCCTCACTTGCGACACGGCACAGAAGTTATCGTTACCCGATACCCAATTGTCAGTAAAGATAACATCCGTCGCTACACAGTAGACAACAAAAGCCATCCTGAATTAACGCAGTACAAAGGGTGCGTTTTCATTCGCTCTGACCAAGCCATGCAGCACCACCAGTGCGATTTTGACGGCGACCAACTGGTAGTTACGCCTGCTTCTCGGATGCCGAATATTGCCTCTGAAACCAGGCACGCTAATCAAGAGAATGAGTACGATGCAGTTGAGAAGCGAGAGAAAGTTGACTACACTAAAGCTACCGATAGTGATGGCGATCGCAAGTATACCAAATTGCGGCAAATTGCCGTAGCGATCGCCCAAAATAAAATCGGCTGGGTGGCTACCTTAATCGGGAGAGTGCAATCGTCAGCAGCAGAACCGGGACAGCCAGAAAGTTTATTCAATCAACAGAAGCGGCAGCTTCTTGGAAAGCTATTTGATGCCCTGCAAATTGAAGTGGACAGTCCCAAAAGTGCTACTCGTACCGAAGACCACCACCCCACCTTATTGTCCAAGGCTAAGCAGTGGTCAGAACAGCACCCAAGCTACCTATTTGATTACAAAGACGACCCCAGGCTTTACAAAACCGTGCCATTACCTATAGGAGACGGCACCGCTATCAATTGCATTGCTAGGGAGGCTGTTAACCCAGAGTGGGAACCGACTCGTTTAAAAAGCCGCCACCGCGACGAATTTCGCTACTTGTTTGAGTCTCCTTCGGACTTAGATGAGCGAGAAAAATGGGAGAAACATTATGTCAGGTGGGCGCAAGATATTAAGGAACGCTATCGAGAAAGGATGGGTGAAATTCACTTGGAGTGCGGCGGCGATTCTAAGGCAATTAAAGAAGCAGTCAGCAAGTTATACGAGAGCTTAAGAGCCGATGTAACTGAAGCTTGGACTGACCCTGAAGAACGGTTTTTAGCTGCTAGTGCTATGTGGCACGTCGAAACCACAAATCCCAACTTAGAAGTTCCTCGCAAAGCTTGTAAGGAACTTTCTCGCCAACTGGTGATTGAATTCAACCTTGAACCTGAGTACGAGCGACTGCACGAAGCAGTGCCAAAAGACACTTACGTTCTGAGCGTCCCTTTCGAGGAATTGGAACGGGACAATAACGGTAAAACTGTCAGGGATAAGAAGCGACAGCCAGTTGGCAAAGACTTAGCTGGACATTGGAAAGAATTGTTAGACAGCAAAGGTATTAAATATGAAGCAACTTTGCATCCGAGCCTGCCAATGGTCAATTTTGCCTTTATTGAACCCAGCGACAAACTGGTGGGAATTCTTGAAAAGAAGTTTGGCGGGAATGTCAACGACATCGACGGTTTAGACTTAACCTACCGCGATGGTCTTGGCCGCACCAAAGATGTCAGTTCCCGCATTGTAGCTCCTGCTGATTATACTTGGCTTGAGTCCCAAAACCAAACACCTAAAGCAGCATTGGTTCTCAATTTGTTTACGGATGAAATTTGCCAGCAATTGCAAACCTTTCAGTTTGACAGAGCTGAACTGATTGGGCAGAAGTACAACGACTTGAAAGATGTTGACTTTAGCGCTCCCAAATGGAGGCAGAAAACATTGACTTTTGAGGTGGGTTCTGTTAGCGGTAGCGGTTCGAGGCGCGACGGCAGCCCTATTGTCCTCCTTGACGGACAAGAATTAGCTATGTTTTCTGCTAATTCACCTAAATTGCCGATCGGCAGTACCTTTGAGGCCACTATTGAACCCTCGCCTAAAGGCAGTGCTCTGATCTTAAACATCAACCCTAGCTCTGTGCGACTAATTGAATCAGTTGAGGAACTTTCAGAAGTCGCGCCAACCCCTTGTCAAGAGCGATCGCAATCTGTATCGCCAACCCCTACTCAAAAGCGATCGCAATCCGTATCCCCAACCCCTTGTCAAGAGCGATCGCAATCCGTATCCCCAACC
Organism: Microcoleus sp. CAWBG640; assembly: GCF_020883015.1. NCBI lineage: Bacteria > Bacillati > Cyanobacteriota > Cyanophyceae > Oscillatoriales > Microcoleaceae > Microcoleus > Microcoleus sp. CAWBG640. The sequence goes on along the minus strand of NZ_JAHRFC010000028.1, from coordinate 7,941 downwards.
TCTACCCAAAAGCGATCGCCGTCTCAACCCGAAGACATTACTGCCAGCCCCGCCCACCTCTCACAATTGCTGAAAGATGCGATTTCTGAAGCATATAACCAAACTGGAGCAACTAAAATCCTTGTCAGGGAATAACTTTTAATTTGGCAAGGAATAGCCAAGAACTCGGTGTGCTGGGACGGCAGCGAATTAAGTCGTTTATGTTGTCGGCTTACGAAGCATTTGAAACTATGGGGATGTTGCCATGAGTTATGGTGTTGTTGATACTAAATCTTTGCTTGATCTTGCTTTAGAGGGGCAATCTGAGGAGTACAGGCGCAAAGTTTTGTAGTTGGCTTTTAAGGGAAAAATTGAGCCAACTGACCCGATCTTTTTGATTTTGTTGGCTACTGGTCGATTGGAGATGCTGATTCAAGAGAGTCCGAAACCAGAGGATTTTGAGTTAGCGTGCGATCAGTGGGTGGGACGGATTAATAAGACTCTGGCGACTTATGAACGCGGGCGGGGGGTATCCTGTTGACAACGTTGGGTATTGGTGCTTTGATAGGATTGGTTTACTCATGTAATACTACCTTAAGTTCAGGTTAGATATTTAGCTGAGTTAATAAGACAATCAAACAAAACACTCTAGGAGATTGAGGTGTCAATATGTCTCTTGTATCTAAAGAGCAGTTAGAACAATACGCCCAGACGATGGTTTATGGTGCGAAGGATAGCTTTACGAAAATTGCTCAAAAAGGCTATCACGATCATGGAATTGGTCTAATTTTCGTGGCTGTGCATCTAGATGAAAAAAACTGTATTGACATTGACATATCAGAGTTGGCTTATGTTCCGAGAAGCGACTTACCTAAATTTGCTAATAACGATAGGGAGATTATTCGCCTGGTAGAAGCAAAGATGGATGAAATAACAGATCCATCGGAGCAAATTCTTGTGGCTTTTTCTGGCTGTGGTCAAAGTGTTCTAGTTACCGCAAATCTTAAAATTTCTAGCACTGATTCAAAGGATTACTTTAACCGAGCTAGTCTTGATTTTCAGAGGGGTGATTTAAGGGCAGCAATAAAAAACTTAAGTGCAGCAATCCAGCTAGATTCTAATTATGCTGAAGCTTACTACAGCCGAGGCTATATGAAAAATGAGCTAGGTGAACATAATAGTGCTCTGGAAGACTACACCCGTGCTATTCAACTTAAAGCTGATTACGCGGATGCTTATATGAATAGGGCTACTACCTTTTATCAATTGGGGGATATTCAAAAGGCTGTACAGGATGGCAAGATTACCCAAAATCTTTTTCTTAACCAGAACAATAGGCAGTCAGCCCTTCGAGCAAATGCTTTTCTGAATCTTCTCGGTTGTAGAGATTACGATCTAGTTGAGCAACCAAGGTTAGAATCTGTGTACGATTCTTTCAAAAGTCAAGATGATTTAATTGATCAGCTAAAAAAAAGTGGCAAAAGAATCTCTAAAGCAAGGTGTATAACACAAATTTTTCCAGAAGATGGTGCTTTGCTACAGTGTATGCCAGTAGGAAACAATCTCTCTATCGGGACACAATTGGAAAAAGATTTAGATACCCCGTCTAAAAATATCTGGTGTCTCCTTCCAATGGTTGACTCCACTGACAAAAGCTTGTCATCAAAACCTGCAAGTTATGAACTTGTAAAAAAGCATTTAGAGGAGTTTATTATTTGCACGAAAGCTTGTCTTGCTGCTTATAAAAAATTAAATGGAACCTATCCAAATGTACGTTCAGCATCAAGCGATCCTTGGTTAGCTAGTAATTATATGGCTGTGTTTTACTCAATGGAGAATCAGTGGGATGTTGAGTGTAAAGGAGTAGAAGTTGATCCTAATAAATGTTGGCTAGAACTGGACAAGAAAATTATACTTATAGTAGAGGTAGAACAAGAGAAAACCCTCGAATCCAATCCCTCCAGTAGTTCAAGCTTAACGAATTTTGAAAATCTATCCGACTATAGTAGTGAAAACAAAGTTAAGAAACTGATTGCTTTAGGGGTTGGATCTTTAGGCGCAGTTCTCTTACTTTCTGGAATCTGGTTTATAGCTCTAATTTGTCTCGGATTAGCTTGTTTTTTATGGCAGAGTATCTGAAATTACATCAGGCAAAACCTGCTTTCCAATAGAGTTAACACTTCTATTGTGAAATATGCAATTTTCTGCTTTTCCTACTTTCATACAACTTTTCCGCTCTACATTTATGTAACTCCTCGCTGCCCATAACTCGTTTGTAAACTTCTTGCCTTATTTAGTAAATAGCACCCGATTAACTCCTACAATTACTTCTGGATTCGGATTCGTAGGGCTATTTCTGGGTATGTAGTGACCTGAGACTAAATCCCATTGAAGAAGAGCAAGTATCACTCGATCGCAGAAATGGTGTAAGTCTTGATATTTTTGGATTTTTTCCCGATGATCTGAGGCAGTTATATTCCCAGTATGTACGATCTCATTGCGAATATTTTTGAAATCACTACTCCAACCACTGAGCATATTGGCTTCAACGAAGTGTGTCAGGATATCCTCAAAAAAAGCTTTACCGCTCTTACTTAAATTACGATCCCAATAAAAATCATCCTGAGTTTGACGATGACGAAAAACTCCAGATGGACAGCCAACTTTTAGTGCATAATTATAACGCAAGACTTCCAGAAAGTTACACATTAATAGAGTTTGAACCTCTGTATAAGGTGTATGCTTAGCCAGAAGACCTAAGTTAATTAAATTCTTCAGATTGTATGTAGTAGCAATCTGCTGATAGTATTTATAGCTGTGTTCAATGAACTGGGTTAGATCGTCTACATCAAAGATGACTTTAGGCCCTTTGTTTAGTGTGGGATCAACAGATGTAAGTTCCTGGTAGATAAGTTCTTCGTTACGTAGTACCTCCATTCTGGCAACTGCGGAAAGCCGTCCAGACGCGAAAGAACAAAGCCAGCATATTGAATCAACCAACTTTTTGATCTTCTCTAAATCAGAGTATGGGATTTGAGAAACTTCAGCAATATGCGATATTGTTCCTTCTGTGTGAGCAGATAATACAACTTGTGGCTGCCCTGGAATATTAATATCAAATTTGATATTATTTTTGTAATAATATGGATCAAAGAGGTTAGTTAAATACATTCGGACTGAAACTATTTCTCTATCTTGGGGAAGATTCTGCAATTCAAGCTCTGCTAAACCTAACTTCGCTTCTAACTGGATATTTTGTTCTGAAATTGTAATGGGTGTTTTTTTGAGCAAAAGTGAAGATAAACCATTAGGAATACTTTCTATAAAACAATCTACGTTTGAAGAAATCAAACTAATCTGTTGATGCGGAGTTATGGTGGCAATAACAGAGCAGTCGTCGGACTGGGAAATAACCACATCCGCCATAACAGTTTCAGTTCCGTAATTCAACTGACAAATAAGTTCCCTTTCTGTAACCACAATTCTTGCCTCCAGGGCGAACGCATCTAAATCTTATGTTAGCATAACCTGGTATCAATAATTCGGACAGTTTTAGATCTAGTCTAGTGTCCTAAACCCTTGCTGGCTATATGCTGGACTATTTTTTCAAGGTTTAAGTTCAGCGCTAAGTTTCAGAAAATCCGTTAAAAATGGCAGGGCTTCCTCCGTAAAGCTTACAGGGCCGTTAAAAAACTGTCCGAAGTATTGCTGGTATATTGGAGAATAATTATTGAGGACCTACCAAACATTTAATCAGAGTTCGTTAGTAGTTTACCAAATAATGCTCAAAAGCTTGGTGAATCAGTCCGCAGCCATTGGGGGATTGAAAATTCTTTTGCAATGGCTCTGGAAAATTATGAGCAACAGCTACGTCCGCGATACTGAAGCCGTTGTCGAAATTAGCGCCGCTCCCAACTTTATTATTCAAGACAACTTAGCAAGGCAAGCTAAACAATCTAAAACTGCCAAAAAACGCGCTTTAGAAAAAGGTCAAGGTCGCGATGTAGGAGCCGAAGTCAAACAGGAAGAATCCTTTGAAGCCCAGAAAAAAATGTACAAAGGTGCAAGAGCAATTCACGCTGCTGTCACCTTCTTAGTTTACCGACCAACGCCGGAGCAACTAACACACGCTTGCCAAATGCTCTCCCACAGCTTCGGCTCTGCCAAGGTATTAATAGAGCGCAACATTGCTTGGCAACTGTGGCTAGAAACTTTGCCCATTACTGTAAGCTGGCTGTTGCACAGCAGTTCGCTAATTAACGAACGCCGCCTCACCTTAGACACCGAAACTGTCCCCGGTATTTTGCCCTTAACTGCTGTAAGGGACATCGACTCAAAAGGAGTTGAATTCATCACCAAAGGCGGCAAACCCGTGTACGTTGACCTCATGCACAACCAAACTAGCCGCGCCGTTATAACAGGTGAATCCGGTTGCGGTAAAAGCGTTGTAGGATGGCGATTTGCGGTCGATGCTTTAGCCGCTAATATCCCAGTAGTCGGCATGGATATCTCAGCAGGAAGCGGCAGTACCTTTGAGACAGCAGTGAAACTGTTAGGCGACGACGGTGCGTACTACGACATCACCTCTGGCAGCTCGAATCTACTCGAAATACCCGATTTGAGGCGTTTTGATCGAGAAGAGCGATCGCGCCGACTAGACCAATGGAAAGAGTTTATCAGAAAAGCGCTGACTATTATCAGCATGGGTAAAGTCCGCGACCCAAAATTAGCGCAGCGAGTCGATGCCATTTTGCTGCTAACTCTGAAAAAATTTCTGGAAGACCCAGACATTATCGAGCGCTACAATACGGCATTTGAAAAAGGCTGGAAATCGACCGCGTGGCAAGAAATGCCAACCCTCACAAACCTCCTGAAATTCTGCACAAAAGAGCAACTAAACCTACAAAACTTTACCGACTTCGACCGCATTGCCATCAACCAAATTATCACTCAATGCAACGCATTACTCGCCTCACCTTTAGGGAAAGCAATTGGCAGACCGAGTACATTTTCACCCGAACCCGCTGTTAAGTTTTTTGCTCTTAGCGGTCTGGGCAACGAACAAGACCAGTATTTAATGGCCATTAACGCCCACGCTGCTTGCATCCGCAACGCACTTTCTCACCCTAAAAGCCTATTTATCGGAGACGAACTTTCGATTTTGTTTAAAAAAGATGGATTTGCTGAAGTAGTAGGCGAACTCTGTGCAGTGGGTAGAAAGAATGGCATTTCAGTGCTCTTGCTAGCCCAAGATATCGACAGTATTTGTGACTGTAGTGCGGGAACTATGATTATGCAAAACATGGTGTATCGAATTACCGGAAGATTGACATCAAACGGAGCAACTTCTTGGATCAAACGTTTGGGATATCCGGCTGAAATTATTAGCCAAAATGCCACAGAAGCTTTCCTTCCCCGAGCTGCCGACCTTTATTCCAATTGGCTAATTGAAAAAGGAGGTCGTTTCTGGCAAAGCCGATACTATCCCGGCGAAATGATATTAGCAAGTGTGGCTAACAATCAAGCTGAATTGATGGCTCGCGCACGAGTGATGGCTCAATATCCCAATACGTTAAAAGGGCAACTGCTAGCACTCAAACAATTTGCCTCTGAATATGTACAAGCCGTTAAAGAAGGACGTTCATTAGCCAATATTGGCAAGAATGCAGTCACCGATATCAAGGAACACAAATTCCCTCAAGACCTCATGGCTAGCTAGAACGTTTGGGGATTGAAAAGTGAGTTGATTTTTGCCATTTAAATTCTGTGGGAATTGGTTGAATTAAAGTGATGACAATTTTTGCTCAAACCTGACTAATGAAACCAGCTATGGCAATCAGAGCGAAGATTTATGAACATTTTTTTTTGAACCACAGAGGGCACAGAGGACACAGAGTATGAAAAGAGAGAGATAAAAAGGGGTTTATAACTGATAACTGAGTGCTGTTTTTAAATCGAAATAGGAGCAATAATTGCCTTTCCCTTATCGTTCCTTAACTCAATTACTAATTACCACTCCTCGAATCACTGCACGCATAACGGAGAAAAACCGATGAAATCACCGAAATTTCTTGTCAAACTTGCCCTCAGTATTCCTGCAATTTGGCTGAGCTTAATACTGAATTCTGTTGAAGCAAAAGCTCAAACCTCTGACAGCAATCCGACTGCAACACAGCTTCCCACCTCAAACAATCCTAACAGCAGCACTTTCAGCCGCTCCAGCTTCACAGTTCCCAATCAACAAATAGAAAGCCAAATCCAACAATCAGCTAATAACTTCTTGAGCAACCCGAAAGAAATAGGAGGTATAGAAAACACAATTAACGGCATAACAGGCGAAATTTCAGATACCATCTCCACCATCTCCGACAGCATCTCAGGCATCTGGGACAATTTGTTAAATAAAGTCGAAAAATTTAGCAGTGAAATAGAGTCAACCCTCTCTTCATTCCTGGGAGAATTGAAAGTTCCAGACCTAAAAGAAGCAGTTAAAAGCATAATGGACGGCAACACCTCCGAAAGCGAAGGGACAAAACTATCCGCTGCTTTAGAGAAGAGACCGCAAGATTCTTACAGCCTCAAAGAGAATACCGCAGAACTCGCAGAAAGAGAAAGTGCTGTCAGTGAAGCCAATAAAGCCACTCTCAGCTCATATGCTCAACAAAAGCAAGCTCAGATGAAAGAAATTGTCCAGCAAAACGTAGAGCAAACTAATCGCGAGAGCCAAAATTCAATGGAATTGGGTGCTGATTCAGAAGGTCAAGATGTCACACAGAACATTATGAGAAACATATCTCAACAAAGTGCGATCGCAGCTAAGCAAGCAGCCTTATCAGCAGAAAATCAAAGTGCTTTAGTCATGCAGGCTCAGCAAGCTCAAATCGATCGCAGTTTTGCCAACATTCTCAACGCTCAACAGGCTGAAGAACTTAACGAAATTAACACAGCCCAGAGACGGCAGGATGCTGCGGCTGCTACCGCTTCTTCTACTCAAGCCGGACTGTTTCAAATGCCGGGAGGCATCACCCTGGGGGCAAGCGAAGACTGAAATTACAACGAGGAGACACCGCGATGCTGACACAATTTATTGCCCAAACTAGCACAGCAGGACAAGCCCTGGACACTCTTTCTGATGCCATAGAAGTCTCTCAAAAAACCATCGAATCTTGGAATTTAGTTTGGTTTAACACCTTCAATACTCAAGAATCTTCTCTCTGGATTGCCTTAGTTAAGCTCGGACTAATTCTGGCGGGAATATCTGTTACTTACCTCGCTGTCACCAGTGGCAAAGAAATCATCGAAAAACAGTCTTGGTCAGAGCTAGTAGCCATGTTTATCTGGCCACTCGTAATTGTAGTATTTCTCAGCAACAACGGTAAAGTCTTAGCTGAAAGCGTCAAATTCATCAAAGCTGTAGGCAGCACTCAAGTTCAAGAAATTATGAAGATTCAAGTCGGAGAAATGACCTTCAGAACGGCCCTGAGCGACGTTAACCTTACCAGTGCTGGCAAAGAAGAGATTGAAAAACTCTACAGCGAATGTCAGGGCAAAGTTGGAGCAGCTTTAGTGGAATGCTGGAACAGCAAAAAACAGCCAGCTCAACAAATACTTCAGGCAGCCGAACAGCAAAATGGAGGACCTCTCAAAAGCTTGCAGCGATTTGTCGAAAACTTAGGCAATGTTGCCAATCTTCAGGATATAGGAAATGGCGATTTTGCAGGACAAGTTTTTAGGTCTACTATCTTGCCCATCATTCGCTTAATTCTTAGATCAGTACAGTGGGCATTTGTCAATATTTTAGAAGCAGCATTGTTGCTAACAGCTCTATTCGGGCCGATTAGACATCTCCCAAAAAGAAATAGTTTGCCGATCGCTCTTAAATTATAATGGAATTTTACCTCAAAAAACATGAGCCAGCTCCGAGAATATCTTGAAAAACATCCATCCGAGACTCAAAGAGTG
>NZ_JAHRFC010000027.1:0-77222 GCF_020883015.1 Microcoleus sp. CAWBG640 | reverse complement strand
GTGAATCATCCAAGACAAAAATGAGTAGAAATACTCAACCTCGGTCACTCAGCATTACCCAGTAGTCCATTCTGAAAAATTGACGTGAGAGCGTGAGTCCTATCTGATGTAAGTTAAAATTGCGATCCTCTGCGAGGGCTGCGCTAACGGTAAAAACCAAGTTTATTACCTCACAGTTACCGGATAGATCACGAAAATGCGTTAATTACGATCGCCAGCAGTCAGCAATCATCACCAAAAATAGTGTAAACTGGCGATCGCGATCGACGCTTAAATCAGGATTCAGCAGCCCATGCAGAAAGCATCTGAGATGACAGTAGAAAACCTAGACCATCTGGGTCTGGTAGCCGGTCTAATTGATGAAATAAGAAGATTTAATTCATGCCCTCATGTCAATTTTTAGGAATGGACAAGTGGGTGATGCGATCGTTGCACAGATTTTTGGGTGTTTTTACTCACTATTATCTCGGATGATTCACTTTTAACCCCTCAATCCGCCTATGTGCCAGTTGGGGGTGCGGAATGTTGGTTAGTAAGGGGGGGTTGGGGGGGTAGATATTAGGCATCCTGCTTACCCTTGATGCAAAGGCTATAATAAATAGCCCAAATAGCCATGGGACGCAAATAGTGACAGGCCCGAAAAGTCCCCGTTGCCGTAATCGCTTCCGGCGTCCGAAACTGCAACCCATGGTCATAAATTTGCCGCACCACCGTATCAGTCAACTTAAATGCCTTATCCTCCATTCCCATCTGCACCAAAAAAGCAGCTAGCCCAAAATTAATCCCCGTCCAAACTTCTAGAGGATGAGTCGCATTCGGATTTTCCGGTGCACCATTGAGCATCAACCCATTGGCAGCCCCAAACTCACCATCTTTGAACTTCAGAAAGCAAGATTCGTAGACAGTTTCTAAAGCACTAATGGCACATTCTAGCGGCACAATGTCCGGCAAACCTAACAGTTTTGCGTAAAATTGACCGCACAATTGATCGGTCATTACTACTGCGGAATTACTCTCACTATCCAAACGGTAATATTGACCGTTCCAGAGTTTTTCTTGATAGTTTGGTCTGGCTTGTTCCAACCAACTGTGATATAATGCAATCTTTGCTTGAGGATTCGGAATTATTTCTGGCGCTCTATCTTCTAAGATTTCGCCGATCGCGATCGCACTTTCGAGCGCAGCCAACCACAAACCCCCACAATAGGCACTTATCCCCCGCATTTGCCAGTCATCAAACGTCTGATCCGGCGCTCCCGAATTCTCAGGAATCCCATCACCATCCTCATCAAAGGTTTTCAGATAAGCCAAAGCCTCAACAATTGCCGGCCAACAATCTTGCAAAAACTCATAATCTGTGCTACCAGTCAACAGGAAATCCCGATAAACTTGCAACACAAAATCCGAAGGCAAATCCTTCCACAAATTGCAATCTTGATAGCTAGTATAGTTCGTTTTCTCCCAAGGATGCTCGTTGGGAGCACCCAAATCGTGAGGAGTCGCACCCACAGCTTTTCTAATAGCCGCAGCTTGATTCCAGCCCACAATTCTCGGTGTATCATCGCCCGTAGAAATTGCCCGCGCAAAAGCGATCATTACCGATTTTTCTAATTCCGGCCACAACATCAATAAAGCAAAAGAACCGTAAAGACGCACGTCTAAACTTTCGTACCAACGGTAATCAAGGCACTCCAAAACTCCAAATTGACCCTTCGGATCGCGTTCATCAGCCGCAGTCCAAAGAGTACCGCCGTCAGTGAGGATATACAACTCATTAAACAAAGCCATTTTGAAGCTATCACTCAAATCTTCCCGTGACAAAATCGGTTTTTGCCAAGCTTCTATACTTTCGCGCCAAGTATCGGAATGCTTCATAGCAGTACGGATCATCGGCCAAGCATTTTTGCCATTGCGCCCAAAGAAATCTGTATAGCGGCGGTAATAACAAACTCCGGGTGCAAATTCAGTAATAGGGAAATCCCAGGCTAAAATAAATGGAATTTTGCGAGTTTTTCCTGGTCTAATTGTAAAGCGAACGGCGATCGCACAGGCCGATCTTTCTCCAGGGGCTGCGGGTGTCTCGTCTTTATCGTCCAACAAGAAACCTTCCCCAGAAAAGTGTCGCCAAATATCCTCCCCATTCCCCGCAGGATTCCAGCGAGTTTGATAGAATACTTCTACCGCTGGATTGGTAATAGTGGCGATCGCCCATTGTCCATCCCCTTCTTTTGGCTCATCATCAGCATTTAAGCGCGTCATGACACAGCCAATCCGGTGAAAATCTTCCACCAACAAATTCATATTTCCGCCACTTTCTCCCCACCGAGGCAGATACTCATAGGCGGGACTACCATCATCCCGAACCTTAACGGGAACCCCCCCGTAGCCCCCCTCAGTCAGGGGGGGCTGGGGGGGTATAGCGTTAGTAAACCAGCCAACAATATTCTCCCAAGTTAACATGATGCTGAGAGTAATGGGCGCATCTGTAGGATTGTGTGCCACCCATTCAAACATGGCAACTGGGTAACTGCTTTCTTGATAGTTATGAGGTATAATTGGTGAAAATTGTTCGCAACTTAATTGCGCCTGAAATACATTTTCATAAACAAACCAACTCCGAGGATACAAAGCATGATAAGTTCCCGAAGATTGAAATTCTTCCCCTCTTCCTTCTTCCTCTTCCCTCTTATTTTCCCCCCTTGGGGGGGGTAGGGGGGGGTTCTTCTTCCTTGGGTGGGGTTGCGGGGGGTTGACTTCTTCCTTCTTCCTTCTTCCTTCAGAAGGATACCATTTCCAACTAGATAAACTGCCATCTGTAGGCGTTTGAGTACACAATGCGTAAGCTTGTTTTTTGCCAGCAGTTTCTTCAAAAACGCTGAATTGACAAGCGGGCAAACTATTAAAAATGTGTTCGCCACCATCGATGTGCCACAGGTTGAAGTCTCCACGGGGCGATCGACCAATGCACCCAGCACCGAAGCCACCCAAGGGCATTCCGTGCCAAGGACCATCGTCGAGATTGCTGGCGTAGCGGACTGTGTAGGGGTTGTCCCAACCGAGGCCAATGGCGCGTTTCCAGGTGTGTGGAGGGATGTTTGGATTGGATGTGCGATCGTTCATGATTGATTTGTATAGGGAAAGGCGATCGGTGAAATTCCGGCAGAACCTTAATAGTATATGTAGGACTTACGCAAAAAACCCAGTTTCTGATTTAGATTTCAGATTTTAGATTGTAGCAAGCCACTTGATCTGGGCAGAATATCACCATCATGCAATTTTCAACATATTACCTTAATATTAAATTAGTTTCGGAGAACAAACCATGAAACGCGATGATGTACTAGCAATTGTAGCCGCACACCGAGAACAGTTGCAGAAAATGGGAGTAAAATCTCTTAACTTGTTTGGTTCAGTGGCACGAGATGAAGCTCGCTTAGATAGTGATGTAGACTTTTTAGTTGAATTCAATCAACCTGTAGGACTCTTTGAATTTATCGAAGTGCGGCTTTATTTGCAGGATATTTTGGGATGTTCAGTCGATTTGGGAACTCTGAAAGCTTTAAAACAACATTTGCGAGAACCTGTACTTAAGGATGTCATCCATGCCTTCTAGAAATTGGCGACTTCGCCTTCAAGATATTTTGCAATCTATTGATGAAATTCAACAACGGACCGCAGGTATGGACTTTGAGAGTTTCATCACAAACAGAACAGTTATTAAAGCTGTTCTTTACGATTTTGGCATCATCGGTGAGGCTAGCAGGCACATCCCCAGTGATATACAATCCCTATATCCTCAAATACCGTGGCGTTTGATGGCAGATATGCGGAATGTTATTTTTCACGAATACTTCCAGGTAGAATTGGAGATAGTTTGGATAGCTATTCAAAATAATCTGCCTTTGCTGGTATCACCACTACAGGAGATCCTATATCAGGAAGCATCGGGAGAATAGTTGGCTGGAACTGCGATCGTATTCCTAAAGATATAGTTTGACACGCCACTTTATCGGGGCAGAACATCATCTAACCGAAGTTCCAAGCTTTTTAACAGAGGAGAAATAACCAGTTCACCTAGGCGAAATTGTTGCTGGATATAATCTTGGTCAATCAGTTGACAAACTGTGATAGTAGGTTGTTTGGGTTTACCGATAAAAGCCACGCCTCCCAATCCACGATAATCAACTATCCAATATTCAGGAATTCCTAAAAGAGCATATTCTTCAACTTTTCGGGCGTAATCTGTTTCCCAATTAGTGCTGACGACTTCTACCACTAACTTAATCGATCGCCCCAGGGTAATCACAGGTTCTCTTTCCCAGAGAGGTTCGCTGACAAGGGCAGTTTCATCTAATACGACTATATCGGGACGGCGCGCGGTAGCTGCGTCGGAAAATGGACGGATCAAACAAGTGCGGGGAATGAACCAGGGTAGTTTTTCGGCTGCGATAACTATGCCGATTTGAGTTGCTAGTTTACCGCCGACGGTTTCGTGGGGGCCTGTGGGTTCCATCTCAACTAATTCTCCGTCAGCGAGCTCGTAGCGGAAGTTGTCAGAATAGCGATCGAGGAATGTTTCAAAAGTTAGGAATTTTTCTGTAGTGTAAATCATTAGAAATCAATACTTTTTTGCTTGATTTTAATTACAATAGTTTAGCATTGATGTCAAATAAAATTAGCCCGGAGATCCCCCCTAGCCCCCCTTAATAAGGGGGGGACAAGATTCCGGTCAAAGTCAACCCCTACTCCCCTTTTTTCCCCCCTTGGGGGGGGTAGGGGGGGGTGGGGGATTTAGGGGGATCTAGAATTAGATAAAAACGAGAGAGACAGATGGTTTCAGTTTTAATTGAATGTTGAAAACCTTATTCCTTCACCTCAACAAATCCCAAATCAGTCCCTTTCCCAGCATGAACTAAAGCCAACTTTTCGTAACGCCTAGCGTGCTCGATTAATTCCGCGGCTTCTTCCTGGGAAACATCCCGCAATCGCTTCGCAGGTACTCCGGTAACTAGGGTGTAAGGGGGAACGTCTTTGGTAACAACAGCCCCTGCACCGACGATAGAGCCTGTGCCTACCCTGACTCCATCGAGGACGATCGCCCCAATCCCGATCAAACAACCCCGTTCAATGTAAGCTGAGTGAATCACCGCTCGGTGTCCCACTGTCACAAAATCTTCCAAAACCGTAGGTTTTCCTGGATCGCCGTGTAAAACAGATCCATCTTGGATATTAGTACAAGAGCCGATCGCAATCCGCTCCACATCCCCTCGCACCACCGCCCCGTACCAAATACTCGCCCCCGCACCGACTTCTACCTTACCCATAACCACAGCACCGGCGGCGACAAAAGCAGCTTGGGAGAGATCGGGAATAGGCCAATAGGAAGGAAGTGTAGTCACGGATTCCTTGGGATTGCTCATCGAAAAAATGGGTTGACCTTAACCAATGGTCAATAGGAGATATAATACAAGTATTTGGGACTTTTGCAGAGAAAAAATTTTGGGACGCACTACATGATCGAAGTAGCCTTGCAATACCCGATGTTTGGCCCGGAGATTCAGTGTCCCCACTGTCGCCAAACAATTCCGGCTCTAACCCTCACGGATACCTATTTGTGTCCGCGTCACGGGGCATTTGAGGCCGATCCAAAAACGGGAGATTTAGTTCACCTTCAGTCTGGGCGACACTGGCGCCACTGGGAAAATGAATGGTATCGTCAGCACACTCACCCCGATGGAATTCGGTTTGAAATTCACGAAGCGCTCGATCGACTATATACTCAAGGCTACCGAGCAACTCGCATCATCATTGCCCAACGCTATCGGGAATTAATCAGCGTGTATTTAGAGCGCAGCACATCTTGGCGGGGTCAATCGGAATCTGCCATGCCGAAGCTTTACGGTTTACCTGTGGATTTTAGCCCCCAATCCCAGGAGGAACCTTGCTGGGAAGTGATTAATTTTGATTTGGAAAAAGAGCCAGGAGTTCCGATTCGATATCCCTATTTTCGGTTGTTTGAATAGTCATTAGTTAAATGCACCACGCTTCGATTCGTACTGCTAATATTCACCGGGCGATCGCCTTTTACGAACAGTTGGGATTTACTGTGAGCGATCGCTTTACCACCGGTTACACTCTCGCCTGTTGGATGGAAGGCCTCAACGGACGCATTGAACTCATCCAAATCCCGGAACCCAAACCAGCCCCTGATGCTTTTGGAGACGAGCATTATGTTGGATATTATCATCTATCCTTTGATTTAACTGAGGTGACATCTGACTTGCCTACTTGGTTAGAGTCTCTCAAACAACGGTTTGAGCAAGCAGCTTCTGAGGAACCAAGCCAGTTTCAGCCGCTGAAAGTTTTATTAGAACCGACTCAACAGGCGATCGGCGATCGTGTTTACGAAGTAGCTTTTATTGCCGATACAGATGGTTTACCTTTAGAGTTTATTTGGCGTCTGAATAACTGATGCAATTCCAGATCGTGCAACACTAGCCTCTTCACTAAAATAAAACCCGCGTCGGCGGGTTTTATCTTAAAGCTAATTGTTAAGTGCCAATTTAATCTACTTCTGAGGAACCACAACTTCATTAGCAGCAACTGGACGAGCTGAGGAAGCGGTAGTTTTCAAAAGTGCGATCGCCTGGGCGTAACAAGGATCATCCTTAGTAGCAACCAAAGTCGGTTTGTTAGCTAATTTCAGCTTTTGTGCATCGGTGACTTCGACTTTGACATCGGGAGTAACGCCCTTGTGACTAATATCAGTACCGTTGGGAGTATAGTAGTGAGCGATCGTCACCGCCAATCCCGAACCATCAGACAAAGAATGCACCGATTGTACTAAAGCTTTGCCAAAAGTTTGACCACCCATCACCGTCGCGCGTTTATTGTCCTTGAGAGCACCAGCCAAAATCTCGCTGGCGCTGGCAGAATTGTCATCTACAAGCACCACCAAAGGCTTGTCAGTAATAGCAGTCCGATTTGCCTTCATTTCCTGAGAATCTCCGGCTCGATCGACTGTACGGACGATCGCCCCGGTATCCATCCACATCCTGGCAATATCAATGCTCACACGTAGCAAACCCCCTGGATTGCCACGCAAATCCAACACAAAAGCATCAACTTTCTGATCCGAGAGCTTTTTAATTGCCGCTTGCATTTGTTCTCCGGCGTGGGAGCTAAACTCTTGCAAACGGATATAACCGACTTTCTTACCTCCTTCATTTTTGAGGCTGTAGCGAACTGCGGCTACCTCAATTCTGGCCCTAGTCAGGGTAATATCAAACTCACTTTTACCAGGCCGAGCAATCCGCAACGTGACTTTAGTGCCTTCAGCGCCCCGAATTATTTGAGCAGCATCAGAAACAGTCATGCCTATAGTAGGTTTACCATCAATCACCAAAATGCGATCGCCCGCTTGAATCCCAGCCTTGAGGGCGGGGGAATTTTCCATCGGCTCAACCACCGTAATCGCCTTAGTTTTCTCGTCCGCTTCCAGCCTCATCCCTACCCCTGTCAGTTCCCCAGAGGTTTGATTAGTCAACGCTTCGTACTGCTTCGGGTCCATGAAGCGGGTGTAGGGGTCGTTTAACTTCTCTAATGCCTTGCGGAGAGAAGTATAGGCTGCTTCGCGAGAGGTATAATTTTGGCCCAGCAAATCTTGGCGGGTGACTTGCCAGTCAGTCTTGTTAAAGCTGCCATCAACATACTCTCGGTTCACGATTTGCCAAGCTTCGTCTAAAACAGCTTTAGGGCTATCTTGAAGCTCAGCACGGACGGATTGACTCAGG
Source organism: Microcoleus sp. CAWBG640 (assembly GCF_020883015.1). NCBI lineage: Bacteria > Bacillati > Cyanobacteriota > Cyanophyceae > Oscillatoriales > Microcoleaceae > Microcoleus > Microcoleus sp. CAWBG640. The sequence goes on along the minus strand of NZ_JAHRFC010000027.1, from coordinate 69,429 downwards.
CCGGGTACAAGCAAAGATATGGAAGCGGTTGTGGCCAGAGCCCCACTGAACAGGGCTGCCTGTAATTTAGAAAAGCGTCTGCGGGCTACATTCATTGAATTTCGCTCAATTCTATTTTAGATTTTTGATGGAAGATTTTCGATTGCTAAAAAATCTCAAATCAGTGTAAATAAACTTTGTTGCGGAGGCTATGGCATCCTTTTGAACAGTTTAACTAGCTTTTTCACCGATCGCCAACCAATCACCAATCTATTTTACTGAATTTTACGCTGACCGACTAATCCTTTAAACTTAATTAATATCCTAAATTTCCAAGTGCCGTGCAAGCTAAAGTCGAACAATTTTACCAAAAGTGGTTGAGTCTGCTCCTCTGTGGAGTTATTGGTATAGCAGCCGCTTGCGGGGTCATTACCATGCAGTCCCAGGAGCAATTCGGCGGAATTTCTGCTAGGGAAACTGAGGGGGGAAAGCCCTTACCGACCATCTCGGCCGCTACTTTCAAGCAATCCGAACAGCAAGAAGCCCTGCGGCTGAAAATTCTCAAAGCCATCCCCAGTTTTGGGTTTGACAATTTAATTGCAGATTGGACATTTCTCAAATTTTTGCAATATTTTGGCGATGACGAAGCCAGAGACATCACAGGTTACAGCCTTAGTCAAGATTATTTTGACATCATCACTAGACGAGACCCCAGGCGAGTGGAAATTTACCCATTTCTGTCAGTTGCTGTTTCTTTTTACCAAGCAAAACCAGAAATTGCCGTCGAGTTAATGGAACGCGGCACTAATGCCCTGTCGCCACAAATTGACCCCCAAGCGTGGACGGTATGGCGAAATAAAGGACTTGACGAATTGCTGCTGCTGGGTGATATTCCTGAGTCTATTCGATCGCACGAAATGGCTGCTGACTGGGCCGAAAAAACACCAGCGGGTCAGAAATTAGCACCGATGTTTCGTGCTACTGCTGAGTATTTGCGTCGAGACCCGGATAGCGTCCAGGTACGCTTTTCTGCTTGGAATATGGTTTATGCTCAAACAAAAGACAATTTTGTGCGCCAAAGGGCGAAACAAGCTCTTGTCAAATTGGGAGCTCAAGTACGAAAGGATAAAAATGGAAAAGAGAGTTTTATTTTACCACCGAGAAAGTAGTTGAATCTTGGGGGTTTACTTTTAAATGTATTGGTAATTATCCCATTTAAAATCTCAAATCAGCTTGGGTTAGTTCGCGCCACTCACCGGGATTGAGGCCTTCTAGACGCAAATGTCCGATCGCACATCTAACCAACCGCAACGTCGGAAACCCTACTGCTGCGGTCATCCTGCGGACTTGTCGATTGCGGCCTTCTGTCAGGGTCATTTCCAGCCATGCTGTGGGTATATGCTTGCGAAATCGAATCGGCGGTTCCCGTGGCGGTAAAAGGGGTTCCGCTGATAATAATTGCACTTTTGCCGATCGAGTCCGATAATCTTGAATAGTGACACCAGTCTGCAAAGTAGCGATCGCACCAGCATCAGGAATCCCTTCCACTTGCACCCAGTAAGTACGGGGATGAGCGAATTTCGGATCACTGAGTCGGTGCTGCATTTGTCCATCATCCGTTAGCAACAACAGGCCTTCACTATCGCGATCGAGCCTACCCACCGCATAAACATCAGGAATCAGAATATAATCTTTCAGAGTTCGGCGTTTAACTTCCCCTGAATTATCAGTGAATTGAGTCAAAACATCGTAAGGCTTGTAAAATAGAATATAACGATAAGGCATGACAAATTAAAAAATAAAAATGTACGGTCAACTGTCAACGGTCAACTGTCAACTGTCAACTGTCAACGGTCAACGGTCAACGGTCAACTGTCAACGGTCAACTGTCAACTGTCAACGGTCAACTGTCAACGGTCAACTGTCAACTGTCAACGGTCAACTGTCAACTGTCAACTGTCAACTGTCAATTGCTATACCATGCCCGAAGCCACACACCGCATTTGCATCGTCCTAGGAACCCGCCCAGAAGCAATTAAACTAGCCCCAGTAATTCAACAATTCAAAAATTCCCCATCCTTTGACACCCAAGTAATATTAACAGGCCAACATCGAGAAATGGTCGAGCAAGTCATGGGACTGTTCCATCTAAAAGCCGATCGAGATTTAGCAATAATGCAACACCAGCAAACCTTGACAGACATTACTTGCCGCAGTCTGCAAGGTTTAGAAGATTTGTTCAAAGAACTACAACCAAAAATTGTCCTAGTACAAGGAGACACCACCACAGCTTTTGCCGCTGCTTTAGCTGCATTTTACCAAAAAATACCTCTAGGTCACGTAGAAGCCGGATTACGAACAGACGACCTGTTCAATCCTTACCCAGAAGAGGCTAACCGCCGATTGATATCTCAGCTCACACGGCTGCATTTTGCCCCAACAGCCCTGGCTGCGGAAAATTTAGTGCGATCGGGCGTTTTGGGACAAATTCACCGTACAGGCAACACAGTGATTGATGCTTTGCTGGGAGTAGCCAAACGCGAACCAGAATGTAATATTCCCAACTTAGAATGGAGCAAATATCGCACTATTTTAGCCACAGTTCACCGCCGCGAAAATTGGGGAGAACCATTACAAGGAATTGCCCAGGCATTTCTCAAAATTTTAGCGCAATTCCCAGACACAGCCTTGTTATTACCACTGCACAAAAATCCCACAGTTAGAGAACCTTTACAAGCTATTTTGGGCAACCATCCCAGAGTCTTTTTAACTGAACCTTTAGATTACGCAGAATTAGTAGGAGCGATTCAAAGAGCCTATTTAATCCTCACAGATTCTGGCGGCTTACAAGAAGAAGCACCCAGTTTAGGGAAGCCTGTTTTAGTATTAAGAGAAACCACAGAAAGACCAGAAGCAATTGCCGCCGGCACTGCTAAACTCGTCGGTACAGATGCCGATTTAATAGCAAACTCCGCCGCCGAATTACTGAGCAATGCCGATGCTTACAACGCAATGGCAATGGCAATCAATCCTTTTGGAGACGGTTTGGCCGCGGCACGGATTTTGAAAATTGTTAAGGAGTATTTGAGTTAGAGCAACCGCCAAGCCTGTTAAGGTGCTTTGTCAACTTTCAACTATCACGTCAAATTCTATCAAATCCTTTCTTCAACTGAATAATTCAGATTTCTATTCTCTCCCTCTGTGTCCTCTGTGTTCTCTGCGGTTAAATCATTCCGATGTGCTATGGAAACCGAGTTGAAATCCCAGCCGGCATCCTTCGTCTATTTTAAGGAGCAGGAACTTGGGGCTGAAAGTTGCGAGTACCTTTATAGCCGGATAAGATAGCAAGTTTTTCCAATGATTGCATTCCTGTATAATATTTACCCCCAATTTCCCAGGTGGGATAAGCTTTGATATTGGCGGCTTTGCATAAATCTGGCTGAGCATCTTTTCCTCTGGGATCGCACTCAATGTAAGTAATTGCAGTCAATGCCTCTTTGCCAAAAAGTTCTTGTTGTTTGTGACAATAAGGACACCAGTAAGCACCGTACATTCTGGCTCTAATGGTCTGCAAATGGGTTGCTAAAGCTACTTGCTCCGGCAGGGATTCGCTACTAATAGGGGGTGCTGTCTGTGGGATTACTGGTAATGTGGCAGGGGGAGGAGGTGGGGGAGTTTGTGCTAACTTTTGAGTGGATTTGTTGCGGAAAGTGAACTGTGCGATTCCTCCCTCTGCTTGGGCTGTGACTAAAATCCCGAAAGTGAGGATGGCACCGATCGCACATAAGTTGATTTTGCTGAGTCTCATCTTGAATTTCCTGTGGAATTTGCTAGAATTTTACCAGTTTGGGCGATCGATCACCGAGTAAAATTAGGACGTAAGGTGGTGATGCTGTACCCATAACTGTCTACTTTATTGGCGGCTAAGGCATAATATCAAATCCGGTAACATCGGAATTATTCATCTCTCTTATCTCCCTCTGTGTTCTCTGCGTTCTCTGTGGTTAAATCATTCCGATGCAGCCGGAAACGATATAACTCAACAGTCACAATGGCTATACAAACAAAGTCCGACAGGGAATTAATTCCCTGTCGGACTTTCTCAAAACCGGGTTTCTTCGCTACTTTTTCCAATTTGGATTGACAGATCATTCTTATATAATGCAGCGCCAATCCTTGAGGTTATAGTTACACAAAGAAATTGGTAACGGGAATATTGCCCAAAGCGGGTAACGTCCCGGTATATCCGGTTAAGTTGATAACTAAATCGTTACTCGCCTGAAAACCAGCAGTACCATCATTAATCACAAGGTAAGTACCTGCGATCGAGGCCGTTGTAACCACAACTAAAGCAGCGCTATTAATTCCTAGAGCTTGGTTTCCGGCTAATGATCCATTAGCATCGGTAAACACTTGAGTTATGACATTTTGTAAGGTAGTAGCAGCGCTATTAGCAGCACGGCTAAAGCTACTGGGCGCATTCATCGCTGCTCCACCTTGGGTCAGCAAGTCGATTTTATCACTGCCGATCGCCAAGTCGGTAATGCGATCGCTCGCGGATACAGGGGATTCTCCAAACTGGAAGAGGAAGGTATCCGCACCCGTACCACCCGTTAGAGTATCTTGACCAGCCCCCCCGTTGAGCGTATTATTGGCAGCGTTGCCTGCAATAGTGTTCGCTAAACCGTTGCCCGTGCCGTTAATCGCCGTAGTGCCAGTTAAGGTAAGGTTTTCCACTTCTGCCGGTAAGGTGTAGGTGACAGAAGATTGCACCAAGTCGGTTCCTTGAGCTGCAAGTTCAGTGACGACATCTCCGACGCTATCGACAACATAAATATCGTTCCCCAATCCACCTTTAAGTTGGTCGTTTCCGAGTCCTCCATCTAAAAGATCGTTATCATTACCACCATCCAGGGTGTCGTTTCCTGCACCCCCGTTGAGGGTGTCGTTGCCGGCTAACCCATTGATGATATCTGCATTGGCAGTTCCAGTTAAGTTATCAGCGCCAGCAGTACCATTAATGGCGGCGGTTCCCTGAGTTTTGAAATTCCAAGTGCTATTTCCGGTAATACCAGCATAATTGTTGCCAGCAATATCTTTAATTGCACCGTTGGCAATTTCCACGTAGTAATCAGTACCTTGACCTAAATCTGCTGTGGGATTAATGGTGAGTTGAGTACCGCTAACTGTGACATTAGCAGCAGTTGCCGCGATCGTCTCTACAACCGAATTATCAGACAGTTTCTTGATGACCAGATTGCCAGTGCCTTTTTGAATGGCTTCGCTGAAGTTGACAACTAAGTTAGCAGCAACTGCAACGCCTGTGGCATTATCAACCGGAGTGAAACTGCTGGCTGTCGGTGCGGTTGTATCGGCGGGTGCAACAGTTTTGAAATTCCAAGTGCTATTTCCGGTAATACCAGCATAATTGTTGCCAGCAATATCTTTAATCGCACCGTTGGCAATTTCCACGTAGTAATCAGTACCTTGCCCTAAATCTGCTGTGGGATTAATCGTGATTTGGCTACCACTAACTGTGACATTAGCAGCAGTTGCCGCGATCGTCTCTACAACCGAATTATCAGACAGTTTCTTGATGACCAGATTGCCAGTGCCTTTTTGGATAGCTTCACTGAAGTTGACAACTAGGTTAGCGCCAACGGCAACCCCTGTGGCATTATCAACCGGAGTGAAACTGCTGGCTGTCGGTGCGGTTGTATCGGCAGTGATAACTGTTCCTGTTCCTTGGAAGGTATAACCAGGAGAAGTATTTTTACTGCTAAAGTTGACCTTAGCATTCCCAGTCGTAAAAGTAGGTAGCGCGGTGAAGTTGGCTTTGTATAGGGTGGTCGGTGAAGCCACGTTTGGCCAAGCCGCACCGCCGAAATTCAGCCAAGCCACATTAATCACTTTATCAGTGGAGGCGTCGTTATCTTCATCCAGGGTGTCCGCCTCGCTCGTGCCGATAGTCGGTGCTACGGGAGTTGACAATACCCCTGGATTCGCAAAATTGACAAAATTAAGCTTGGAAGAATCGTAGTGCAGTTTAAATCCGAAGGAGGATGCCAGGGCGCTGTTGTTATCCGATGTCGAATACTTGGCATCAATTGAAACTGAACTACCCGGAGCTACCTTCTGAGTGGTGGCGATCGCGCTAATATTTTGGGTAGCGCCACTATTAGTAATTACGCCATTACTAGATGCAGGGGCTGTGGGCAGATAGGAGCTTAAGAATTGCTGAATCTGAGTCGCAGTAGTGCGAGTAGCACCAGTACCAATGACTCCATTAGTGAGGGTAGTACCAGTAAAACCAAACAGATATCGAGCAATCAAAACCCCGTCCGTGGCTCCCTGTGCGACACCGTTGCCATCGGCATCTAGCATCGTCGTCCGACCATTTTCCAGGTAAGTTTGTATGTCTGTAGCAGTGGTGCGGGTGGCTCCAGTACCAATGGCCCCATTCGTGAGGGTAGTACCAGTAAAACCAAACAGATGGCGGGCAATCAAAACCCCGTCGGTGGCTCCCTGGGAGCCATTGTTGCCATCAGCATCTAAACTGACCGGTGGTGCCAGAGTCAAGACTGCGGATGTGGGTGAAAAGCTATATCCAGGGGAGGCGTTATTACTGCTAAAGTTGACGTTTGTGCCTGTGTAGGTGGATGATGCCGTGAAGTTGGCTTTGTATAAGTTAGCGGGTAGAGGAGTATTCGGCCAAGCCACACCGCCGAAATTCAGCCAAGCCACATTAACCACTTTATCGGTGGCGGGGTCGTTATCTTCGTTCGCGGTGTCTGTCTCGGTCGTACCGATAGTCGGCGCTACGGGAGTTGACAACGGATTGGTGAGATTGACAAAGTTTAGTTGTGAGGAGTCGTAGTGCAGCTTAAATCCGAAGGAGGATGCTAGGCTGTTGTTGTTATCGGATGTGGAATATTTGACATCGACTCCGACGGAGTTATTGGGCCTGAAGCCTTTGGTGGTTTGATTTCCGGCGGTAGCACTATCAAAGTCCGGTGTAATTGTCTGTAGTAGCCCGCCAGCGGTGGCAGTTGTGAAATTCCAAGTGCTATTTCCGGTAATACCAGCATAATTGTTGCCAGCAATATCTTTAATTGCACCGTTGGCAATTTCCACGTAGTAATCAGTGCCTTGGCCTAAATCTGCTGTGGGATTAATGGTGAGTTGAGTACCACTAACTGTGACATTAGCAGCAGTTGCCGCGATCGTCTCTACAACCGAATTATCAGACAGTTTCTTGATGACCAGATTGCCAGTGCCTTTTTGGATGGCTTCGCTGAAGTTGACAACTAAGTTAGCACCAACTGCAACCCCTATGGCATTATCAGCGGGGCTGAAACTGCTAGCTGTGGGTGGGGTGATATCAGCAGCGGTGGCAGTTGTGAAATTCCAAGTGCTATTTCCAGTAATACCAGCATAATTGTTGCCAGCAATATCTTTAATTGCACCGTTGGCAATTTCCACGTAGTAATCAGTGCCTTGCCCTAAATCTGCTGTGGGATTAATGGTGAGTTGAGTACCACTAACTGTGACATTAGCAGCAGTTACAGCTATGGTTTCTACCACCGAATTATCAGACAGTTTCTTGATGACCAGATTGCCAGTGCCTTTTTGGATGGCTTCGCTGAAGTTGACAACTAGGTTAGCAGCAACGGCAACTCCTGTGGCATTATCAGCGGGAGTGAAACTGCTGGCTGTCGGTGGGGTGATATCGGCAGCGGTGGCGGTTGTGAAATTCCAGGTGCTATTTCCGGTAATACCAGCATAATTGTTGCCAGCAATATCTTTAATTGCACCGTTGGCAATTTCCACGTAGTAATCAGTACCTTGACCTAAATCTGCTGTCGGATTAATCGTGAGTTGAGTACCGCTAACTGTGACATTAGCAGCAGTTACAGCTATGGTTTCTACAACCGAATTATCAGACAGTTTCTTGATGACCAGATTGCCAGTGCCTTTTTGGATGGCTTCGCTGAAGTTGACAACTAAGTTAGCACCAACTGCAACCCCTATGGCATTATCAGCGGGAGTGAAACTGCTGGCTGTGGGTGGGGTTGTATCACCAGTCGTAGCAATATTAAGTTGAATCGCACCGGTATTACTGCCATAACCATCAACAGCAATTTGATAGGTTGTCCCGGCTGTCGCATTCAGGCTGATCAGGCTAGTGTTACTCCCCCCTCCATCATCATCAAAGCTAATCAGACTTAGGTTATTAACCGCCGCCCCTGTGAAAATGGACAAGTAACTATCAAAATTACTGCCCTTTGTGTCTACCACAAAAGTGTTGCTACTGGGTGCAGTCCAAGACCACCACACCGAGTTAGTTGTCCCATTTTGGATAGGTTCACCTACTTCTCCCGTGGCTCCAATATTTGAGCCTGTGGTACTCACAGGTGCGCCACTTAGCAGAATCCGGTTAGCAAAGTTATCATTTACAACACTAGAGCCAATGGTGGTAAAATTCCAAGTGCTATTGCCAGTAATACCAGCATAATTGTTGCCAGCAATATCTTTAATTGCACCGTTGGCAATTTCCACGTAGTAATCAGTGCCTTGCCCTAAATCTGCTGTGGGATTAATCGTGAGTTGAGTACCACTAACTGTGACATTAGCAGCAGTTACAGCTATGGTTTCTACCACCGAATTATCAGACAGTTTCTTGATGACCAGATTCCCAGTGCCTTTTTGGATGGCTTCGCTGAAGTTGACAACTAGGTTAGCACCAACGGCAACTCCCGTGGCATTATCAGCGGGAGTGAAACTGCTGGCTGTGGGTGCGATGGTATCGCCAGACGATACAGTGCCACTAATGTTATATTGACCGACTCGTCCGTACTGACCGTTACTTTTGACAGCGACAAAATAAGTTCCAGCACTTACTGAGGTATTGAGGTTAGCGAACAGGCTGTCACTGGGATTGCTCGAAGCAATAACAGTACCACTACTATTGAGCAGTTCCGCTAAGATATCAAGATTTGGTCCGTATTGGGCGGAATTAATCGTGAAATTAACTGGCCCTGCACTGGCTTGGAATGAAAATACATCAATGTCTGAGGTTTGCGTAATGATACCAGAACCCGTTAAATTGGTTGTACCTGACAAGGCAGTGGCCGAAGAGATTGTATTTCCATGATCGTCACTTCGATAACCGCCAAAACCATTATTAGACGCCGATATGATACTCATATCATCTTGGTAACTGGTGGCACCTAAACTATTGGTTCCATTGTTCCAAGTGGTTAGGTTTTGGTAGTAGCTCACACCCATGATGGGTGCCCAGCCCGTCTCGCCACTACCGGAACCAGAATTGTACTCTTCTATCTTATTACCAGAGGCATCATAGGTACTCTGATGCTTCAATCCCAAACTATGACCAGCTTCGTGGGAAATAGCTTCTGCTGTATATTTGGCAACACCATTAAGCAGGTTTTCTTCAAATACAAAAACAGGTGTATCATCGCTCCATTGCCACGAGTTTAAAAAAGCAACCCCTCCTGCTCCTCCCGATTCCTCATACCACTGATCCCAACTTCCACCAATGACAACCCGAATATTAGAGGGTGCGTTTAAATTTCCAGGATCGACTGTTGTTACATCAACATTGAACGGTGCATAATCTTCTGCAACTCGCTTCCAGATTTCTTCTATGCTGGCAACTTCTGTTGTAGAAAAGGTTGTGGTATCACCGTCAATGCTGTAGGCAGGAGTAACAATATTTGCCCCCCCATTGTAATAAGTATTCCAATATGTTCCCGAAGTCGTGTGTCCATTAAAATCTAGGAAGATTTTTGATGTTGCACTGGGGTTACTACTAAGGAGTGGAAGTGATGCCAGTGGAACTGTTGGACCAATTACAGGAGCGGGTGCTAGGGGATATTGGTTAATCACTAGGCTGCGACAACCCTCACAGCTACACCCTGACAGGTGATTTGTTAGGTTTAATGTATTCCCCAGGCTGTTTCCTAGCAAGTTAATATTGTCTGTTTCTCCTTGCAAGCTGGTAATTTGAGTTGAATTTGTGGTGGGTCTCAGTTTGACTATTACACGATTGGGGTTAAAATTTGTAGCCATGATGATGCAGTTCCTGTATTGATTGATAGCTCGGGAAAATGTGGGGATATCCTCTGGCAAAAATGCCATTATATATCCGTTAATTATTCACAAAGTTTTATTTACTTACCCAGTGTATAATTAACAATAACAATATCATGGTTTCACATCGATCGCATCAGCAATAACTCTCAAAAATCTAGGCTAATTGGCCTAGTAAGTCAGTATCTTTACTGAGGTAAATCGCCCATCCATGCCACATAGCCAAAGCAAATTAAGCAGCAGCCCTAGGGCTACTGCTTTCTGTCGTCTCAACCGGGAGCAACTACAGCGGTTCCCGCTGCAAGAGCGACACACAAACATGAATCCTCAAATAAAATTTAAATTCAATCACAATTCAGCTATAACTTGTGGGTATTTTTCAGCAATTCTTACCGCTATTTTTTTGATTTTGGAAAATCCTGTACGCCTCCAAAAAGAGTGAATAGTTTGTTCATTGATATTCAATTGGCGGGCGATGGTTGCCATTTTGGCTGGCGATTCATCCAAAAGTAATTTTTGAGCAATTATTTGGCAGTTGCAGTCGGGACGGTTGCGAGGATGACTGTTGCGCAGTTCCTGTTGTGGATCTCCCTGGAAATAATTGGCTATATCCCGTACTAAAGCTTGTTTTTCTTCTCTGTCAATCCGTTCGATTTCCAAGTCCAAAGCATCCAAACAGCCGTTGTAAAATCCACTGGCTTCTAAAGCATCTAAGGGAAGTGTGTTTTGATTTTTGCTATTTTTGGAAGTATATAAATCTTGAATTCGATACCTGAGATGACCGTTCACCCAAGTGACGAGACTGGCTTGAATCGGAGAGCGTTTGGGATTAAACTCGTGAAGGTGCTTGTTTAACCATAGCCAAGTTTTATTCTGGGCTTGTAAATAATAGGGATGAGAAACTTTTGACAATTTTGGTGAGAGTTGCAGTTGCCGAAATAATCGATCGACTAATTTTCGACGCTGAGGATTATCCCGTGATAGCAAGCAGATATTTAAAATTAGCTGACATAACCGCTCGTCTTGGGGACTGCGATCGGAATATTTTTCCAGTTTCAACCTGAATTTATCTATGCGATCCATAATCACCCACCTCAAAGTTATGCAAATCGAACTGAATTAAAAATTTTCTCAAAAGCCAGTCAAGGACTGGGTTTTTGACTTACCCCACTTACGATAAAGGGTTAAACTACCCCAAGCAAATTTTTCCAAGGTGGCTGAAACCCTGGTATAATCGCGGTTAGCAGCTTGGGACAACATAAACCTTGCAATTTAACCTTGGGAGTCCCAAGGTTTGTCAAACCTTGTTCTGGATTAGCTCATGCAGAAGAATAGTGGTCGGAATCTTAACTGGAAGAAAGGTAAAGAGAGTGCAAAGCTATTAATTGAGGTTTTACACTGCTTTACTGACGGGGATTTGGAAAAATTCAAGAATTGTGACATCCTTCAAAAATATATCGATACTCGTTGGGAAGGAACTGATCTGTGGGTGAAAAAGACAAGGCTACAGGATCTGGTTGAGCTGACACAGAAATGGGGTAAAAATTTAGAGAAAGAGCAAATCCGCAATGCCCTTCACTGTCTCAAACAATTGAACATCATGGAAGACAAGCGGGGCGTAACGAATTCCAAAACAATTACTGGCTCTGATAAGTGGTGTTTTGTACTGAAGTTTCCCTCTCGATGTAAGGAAGAAAATCGGGATTGGCTATTTGGTAAAGAAGACACACAGGGAGAATGGGAACGCCGGAAAGTCAAACAGCCAGAGGTTTCTAAATTGCGCCCAATTCAAGATCCAATAACCCCTTTAGGTTTGGCGAAGGATGCTAATAATCGAGGCTTAAATTTAAAAACAGCAGGGCAATTAATTGAAGCTAGAAAACACTTCGATCTAGCTATTAAAATTAATCCCGATAATGCAGCAACTTACTACAATCAGGCATTGATGTATGAAGAAGCGGGAATAGTCGATCGCGCTATTCAACTATATCAGGAGGCGGCATTCCTAGGATTTGCTGCTGCTTATTGCAATTTGGCCCGTTTGTACATTATTGAATATAAAGATTTTCATAAATCTGTTGAAAAAATCGGACACGGTTTAAAGCTGGTGGAAACCGAGAAAGTTAAGCATGACAAAATAGTCAAAGCAGGGTTGTTAACTTATCTTGCTTGGGCTTGGAAGGAACAAGGACGCTATGAAGAAGCTTTGGTTAAGTTGCAAGAGGCTGTTAAACTAGATAGCGTTCGGGGTTTAACTTATGGCATTATGGCTCAAGTGCAAGAAAATCTGGGGAATGATGCAGAAGTTGTGAAAGCTTGGAAAAAAGTTCTGGAATATGCTAAGTCGGATGAGCGAGATGAAGATGTTTACATTGGTAAGGCTCGTCAGCGTCTGAAGCAAATAAATGGTTGTAATTAAAGGTAAAGTGCGATCGCAGCGCGATCGCACTCTGACTAAAGAAACCGGGTTTTTGATTAAATTTGCGGGCTGCAAACTGTAGATTTTCTTAGGAAAACCCGGTTTCCGATACCCCATGGGGTCTATGAGTAATTAATCAAGGACATGGGTATTCATTGCCATCTCGATCGATACAAATTCGGGGTATCATGTTATTCGTGGCTGACCCAAAGGCGATGCGGGCGATGGAAGCACCTGAAACTGCCGCTAGTACCAGACTTATGTTGGCGAATGCGATCGAGCAGATGAGGAGGGGTGAAATCAATACTTTGCAATTCATACTCTTGTCTCCAACTCCACTAGATTTATGATCGCTAGCGTATTTGGACACCCCTATGACACTCAATATTACTCATTTATGACAAAAATCATGACTCCTGATGAACTGAAAGAAAAAATCGAAAAAAAGTGGTACTTTGACAAATTATTAGCCGCTTTGAATCAAGCTAAAAGTGTGGTGATGAGCGTAGATAAAGGAATGAGTACCAACAGAGTTTTAACCCTAGAAGAAGTCAAGTATTTATATGGGTTACTCGACCGCAAGACTCCTAGTGAGATAGCTAAAATATACGGTAAAAATAATATTGCCACAGTCAAAAATCAACTAACTCCTTTATATCGTTATCTCAAAAAACTGCTAAATTATAGCGATGCAGAAGACATTAGAAACATTAATATTCATGAGGAACTAGCCAATAAAAATTTTAGAATAAACCCATCTCAGCCACCAAGCCAAACCGATCGAATTTGGTGGCGCATTACTATAGATATTGACAATCCCGACAATTTGCAATTACAAGCAATTGTCCAGCGCCTCGGCTCCGTTGTAGAAAAACCTTTGATAGTACAGAAAATAGACCAAGGCAGTACCTTGATGGCTTTTGAAAGCGATCGCTCTGAATACGATCGCATAGAACAACTTTACAGATCGGGTCGCCTGGGCGAATTATTAAAAGTGACCGTTAGCGATTTAGGGCAAATTACGCAGGATTCGATGCTAATTTATGTGAGACAAATGTATGAAAATATTTTTGGTGAAGGCTATCAGCCCGTAGGCTTGGTATTAACTCGCAGTCAACGCAACCGATCGCGAGGGCCGAACCAAGAAAACTTAGAATCTGTAGAAAGAGCAAAACTGATTAATTTGGGAGCCAATCAATCCGTTAATTTGACGGTTGAACTGACACCAAAAGACGAAGAAATTGACACTAAAATATGGATTTATCCATCAGGAGATGCAGTTTACCTACCAGTTGATTTACAAATAACCGTGTTAGATGAATTGGGCAATCCCATTCCTCAATTGCACAAACAAACTGGCAGTACAGATAACGCTGTTTTACTCACCTTTAGCCTGGAGCCTGGAGAACGATTTAGTGTTAAACTCCATCTGGGAGATGCCAGCGTCACAGAAACTTTTTAATATAGGACTTACTTAAAAAAACCCGGTTTCTCTGAAAAATCGTGGATATATCCGAGAGATATTGAGACAGAAACCGGGTTTTTGGCCCCGCGTGCGTCCAAGTTCAAAACTGTAACAATTAAAAATACCCGCGCCACCTATGAAAAAACAAGTCATCCTCACCATCATGGAAGGAAGCTTTCAGCAAGGATTTCCGCTTAACTTGGAAATTCGAGAAGATTTAACGCCATTTAGCTTAATCTGGGGAGATGTTGGCAGACTCCCAGCCCTAGGTGATATTGAGATTCTTGATTCCTTGAGGGAGTGGCAGTCAAATTTTAAAAGGAATAATGACGACAGCATACCGCGCATCAAAGTTCAAGGGGAAGGAGCGAAAGTATTTAACAATATCGCCGCACAAAATCTGGCATCCAACATCAATCAATGGCTCAATTCCAACGAAAAATCCTGGAGAAAAATACTCGATGGATTGCAGCAGCACTTGCAGCCCAACGATGAGATTCGAGTTATTTTGCAAACAGACGATGCTAACTTGCGGAGACTACCTTGGCCGGCCTGGAATTTATTTTCTGAAACTTATCATAATTCCGAAATTTCTCTGAGTACCTTAACCGTTAAACCGCCAAGCTTTAAACCATCTGAATGTCGGAAATCAGCGGTGAGAATTTTAGCTGTTTTTGGCAATAATGACGGCATTAATATTAGTTTTGACCGTCAAGTATTGGATCGTTTAGCCGAACGTGGTGCTGAAATTACACCTTTAAACAAGCCCAAAAAAGCCGAATTGTTGGAGTGTTTGCGGGATGAAAAGGGATGGCACATTTTCTTTTTTGCAGGTCACAGTTCAACCCTGCCAGACGGTCAAATTGGTGAGTTTGAGATCGGCGATTCTGAGAGTATAAGTATTGACGATTTAAAAAATGCCATGAAAATTGCGATCGCCAAAGGGTTGCAGTTAGCAATTTTCAACTCCTGCGACGGCTTGGGGATAGCCAACCAGCTAGCAAAATTGTACTTGCCCCAAAGTATTGTCATGCGGGAAGTAGTAGCAGACGAAGCGGCACAAAAATTTTTACAGGATTTTCTCACAGCATTTGCCAATAACCAATCTTTGTACACATCAGTGCGGGAAGCGAGGCGAAAGTTGGAAGATGCTAAAAATAAAGAATTGCCTGGTATTAGCTGGCTACCAGTAATTTGTCAAAACCCCGCTGTGGAACCGCTAAGGTGGAAACAGTTGCTTAATTGGAAATGCCTGCACACTCTCACCGATCATTCAGATGTTGTTAAATCAGTCGCGATTAGTTCAAAGGAAAACATCATTGCTAGCAGCAGTTTAGACAAAACCATCAAACTTTGGAACCTGTGTACAGGAGAATTACTCCACACCTTCACCGGACATAGCAGTGCCGTAATTGCGGTTGCTTTCAGCCCCGATGGAAAAACCCTGGCTAGTGCCAGCAATCACGAGTTATTTGACGGCAGCATCAAGTTGTGGGATGTGGCAAATAAGACATTTAAACAAAGTCTGGGAAATGCCTTGGTAGCCCTGCGGACAAGCTGTTTAGCTTTCAGTCCCGATGAACAAACCCTCGCTAACGGTCACATTGGTACTACACTTATTGGCGCTACAATTGATATTTGGAATCTCAAAAAAAGTAAAATTGAAAAAACTCTCTGGGGACACGTTTGGGAAGTTAATTCCCTAGCCTTTAGCCAAGATGGACGTATTTTAGTTAGTGGTGGTTTAGATGGTGCTGTTAAAATCTGGAATTGCTACAAAGAAGAGTTGCTGCACACTCTCAATCGCCCAGTAGACTTTTTCGGTGCCTTAGCTTCCTGGTTCGATTCTTCTGTGGGAATAATTTGTTGTGTTGCGATTAGCCCGGATGGTAAAACAGTTGCAGCTAGCGGTTTACAACAGCCAATTCAACTGTGGAATACTGAAAATGGGAGACTGCTGCGTACCTTCACAGAACACTCAGATAGTGTTTATACTCTTGCCTTTAGCCCCGATGGTGAAACTCTCGCCAGCGGGGGTGGTGACAACAGGATTCGGATTTGGAATTTTCACACAGGAGAGTTATTGGAAACTCTGGAACATCTTGGCCCAGTCCAGTCTGTTGTTTTCAGTTGTGATGGCAAAACTTTGGTCAGTGGGAGTGCGGATACTACTGTCAAAATTTGGCGAGTTCCTGTTTAAGTCAGGAATTACCTACTCCAACCAAGAAACCGGGTTTTTTACCGCATCAGTCGTCTATAATCTAGTATTTTCGTAAAAAACCCGGTTTCTGGTCCATAGGCGA
The DNA here is from genome assembly GCF_020883015.1 of Microcoleus sp. CAWBG640. Taxonomy (NCBI): domain Bacteria; kingdom Bacillati; phylum Cyanobacteriota; class Cyanophyceae; order Oscillatoriales; family Microcoleaceae; genus Microcoleus; species Microcoleus sp. CAWBG640. The sequence goes on along the minus strand of NZ_JAHRFC010000027.1, from coordinate 53,150 downwards.
TTTCTAACCGCAAGTCAGCTAAAAAATCTCCCCAACAATCATCCCCGCCAATATGACAAACCCTACCCAAACATTTTGGCGAAAAATCTGACCATAAACAGGTCTAGGAAGATCCGCATTTCGTAGTTGACTGTACTGCAAAAACCACAAAACCGCAGCCCCCAAAACAGCCAACCAAAAACCCATATGCAACTGTAAATTAATCCCCATTGCCACTAATAAACCCACTGTAGCTAAAAAGAAAAAACCCACAGCATTAGCGGCATTATCCCCAAAAAATAGCGCACTGGAATTCACACCTAAACGCAAATCATCTTCCCGATCGCTCATGGCATAAACGGTATCAAATCCCAAGGTCCATAGCACCACAGCACCCCACAGCAACCAAGTAGCTAATTCTAGTTTCCCAACCGTCGCACTCCAACTAATTAAAACGGCAAATCCCCAGGCTATTGATAATACTAATTGCGGGACTGGAAAGAATCTTTTTGCTAGGGGATAGCAGATAATTACTGGTACGGCGGCGACGCACAACCAGAAACTTAAGGGATTTAGATAAAAGGCGAGAATGGCCGCACAAACAAAGGAAATTAAAGCAACTCCGATCGCAGTTTGCACTTTCAGGGCGCGGGATGCTAGGGGGCGCGATCGCGTTCTTTCGACTTGGGGGTCAATATCCCGATCCCACAAGTCGTTGATGACGCATCCCGCCGCACTGGTGGCTAAGGTGCCAAGCACAATCACACCCACCAAGGTTGCGGGTGGCCTCCCGTGGGCTGCTAAAAATACCGCCCAGAGGGCTGGAATCATTAAAATTAGGCGTCCTGCTGGCTTGTCCCATCTCAAAAGCCTCACGATGGCTAGCAGTGTGGATTCGGTTGGGCGATCGGACTCGGTAAGCATTTCTATTTTAGATTGGAGATTTTTAATTTTTAATTTTATCAAAATTTAGGTGCCGATCGCCCAAGCTCAAGGCTGCGTCCAATGGAAAACCGGGAATCTCGAATAGGTGAAAGTCTGTAAATTCGTGAAATAATGAAAAATATCTGTCAACTCTGATACACTCCTATGGTTAATTCACTTGCTTCTGCGGAGTCAAATCGCATTATTGCTGCTATTGATATGGGTACTAACTCCTTTCATATGGTGGTGGCGCGCATCGATGCGAAATTGCCGGCTTTTACGATTATTGCTAGAGAAAAAGATACGGTGCGCTTGGGTGATTGTGAAACAAAAACAGGGTGTTTGAAGTCTGAGGTGATGGAAAGGGCGATCGCCACTTTGCGCCGTTTTCAAGGTATTGCCAAAACCTTCAATGCGGAACAAATAATCGCTGTGGCTACCAGTGCGGTTCGAGAAGCCCCTAATGGTCGAGATTTTCTCAAACAAGTTGCGGACGAACTAGACCTTTATGTTAGCTTGATTTCCGGCCAGGAAGAAGCGCGGAGAATTTATCTCGGTGTTCTTTCGGGAATGGAATTTAACAATCAATCCCAGGTAATTATTGACATAGGGGGCGGTTCTACTGAATTAATTTTAGGAGATAGTGCAGAACCTCGGTGTCTCACCAGTACCAAAATTGGTGCGGTTCGCCTCACTGGAGAATTTGTCAAAACTGACCCGATTAGCAGGGAAGAGTTTGCCTATTTGCAAGCTTATATTCGGATTGCGCTGGAAAGACCGATCGACGAATTGCGTGCCCAATTCAATGCTGGTGAAACTCTCCGTTTAATTGGTACTGCTGGCACCATCGAAACTTTAGCTGCAATTAACGCTCGCGAAAAGTTGGGAACCGTACCAAGTCCGCTGGCTGGCTATCAATTAAGTTTAAAGGATTTGCGCGATTTAGTCAATCGTTTTCGCAAACTTTCCTATGCCGAAAGGTTGGCAATTCCGGGAATGTCCGACAAGCGGGCAGAAATTATTCTGGCGGGCGCTTTGATTTTGCAGGAAGCGATGACGCTATTAGGGATGGAATTTCTCACGGTTTGCGATCGCTCTTTGAGAGAAGGGGTAATAGTTGACTGGATGCTGTCTCACGGTTTGATAGAAAACCGCTTGCGTTACCAAGGTTCAATCCGCCAGCGCAGCATTTTACACATGGCCCAAAAATATCAAGTTAATTTAGAATATAGCGAAAGAACCGCAGAATTTGCGCTCAATTTGTTCGACCAAACCCAAGGAATTTTGCATAATTGGGGAACCGAAGAACGGGAATTGTTGTGGGCGGCAGCAATTTTACACAACTGCGGTTTGTATGTCAGCCATTCGGCTCACCACAAGCATTCTTATTATTTAATTCGGAATGGGGAGTTGTTGGGTTACACTGAAACTGAGATTGAAATTATTGCTAATTTAGCGCGCTATCACCGCAAAAGTTCTCCGAAAAAGAAACATGAAACTTTTATGATTCTCCCCAGAAAGTATCGGATATTAGTTGGCAATTTACATCCTTTTTTGCGGTTAGCAGTCGCTTTAGATAGGAGACAAATTGGAGCAGTTGCTAACTTGAAGTGCGAGGTGAGACCGGAAGTGAGAGAGTTTCATTTACAACTAACACCGAAAAATAATGATGATGATTGCGCTCTTGAACTGTGGAGTTTAGATTACAAAAAACCTGCTTTTGAAGATGAGTACAATCTCAAATTAGTGGCAAGTTTAGAGCCAAATCTTGTGGTAGTTTAAGACCGGCTTCCTCAGCGCAGTAGAATCCCTGAGCCTAGTCGAATCCCTGAACGTAGTCGAAGGGGTTTGTTTATTCCGCTATAATTGAGCGATCGCGAATTTCAGCATAAAATACAACAATGTCAAATCCCTTACTTTCCCTCAACTACGAACCCGCCATCGAATCCCTCGGTGGCGACTATTTTGATGAAGTCCCGGCGGCCGATTTTCCCCAGCACATCCTCCGCTTTCGCAATGACCAATTATTGCCGAAATTGGGTTTAGATCCAGCACAAGTAACCGACGAACATTTCACCCAAGCATTCGGGGAATTTCACTGCGTCCGTCCCTTCCTCGCACTCCGCTACCACGGCTATCAATTTAACGAATACAATCCCAATTTAGGCGATGGTAGAGGCTTTTTGTACGGTCAAGTTCGCGGTACTGATGGCAGACTTTATGACTTTGGTACCAAAGGTTCTGGCCGCACACCTTATTCCCGGTCTGCTGATGGTAGACTTACTCTCAAAGGGGGAGTTCGGGAAGTTTTAGCGGCAGAAACTTTGCATAGGTTAGGAGTGCGGACATCTCGCTGTTTTAGTTTAGTTGAAACCGGAGAATCTTTGTGGCGGGGTGATGAACCTTCTCCAACGCGCTCGTCTGTCATGATACGTTTTAGTCATTCTCACATCCGGTTCGGTACTTTTGAAAGATTGCATTACATCCGTCGCCCGGATTTAATTACAAAACTTTTAGATTTTGTGATTGAATATTACTATCCTGAATTGCATTTAGCAGCCAGCACTGATGGTCTTGATCCAGGGGAAAAGTATGCACTTTTCTATGCTGAATTAGTCAAGAAGGTAGCCGAATTAGTTGCTCAGTGGATGGCGGCGGGATTTTGTCATGCTGTGCTCAATACTGATAATATGTCGATTACTGGAGAAAGTTTTGACTATGGACCTTTTGCTTTTATCCCGACTTATAATCCTAAGTTTACCGCGGCTTATTTTGACTATTATGGTCTTTATTGTTACGGGAATCAACCGTTTATTTGCCAGGGGAATTTAGAGAAACTTCAGAAACCGCTAGTTTGTGCGATCGCTCAAACCGATCTGGATGCTGCTTTGGCAAAGTTTGGCGATTATTATAATGCAGCTTATCGACAGTTGATGCTCAATAAATTGGGATTTGAGGAATTGCCGGAGGCTGATGCTGATGAGTTGTTGCAACTGACAATTAAATTGCTGGCGGAGTCTCAAGTCGATTATCAAGGTTTCTTTTTTGAGTTGCGAAAACAGTTCGCTCCCACTTGGCGAGATGATGCGAGTCAAATTTTTAGTGAAGCGGAACCGACGGATTTAATAGCACATTGGCGGCAGTTTTATTGTCACGTTTTGCAAACTTTGTCCTCCGACGATCTGGATCGAATGGCGGAAAGGTTACGCAGGTGCAATCCCGAACAATCGCTGTTGAGACCGACGATTGAGGCGGTGTGGGAGCAAATAGCTATTGAGGATAATTGGCAACCTTTTTATGAGTTGGTTAAGCGAATTCAAGACTCGTAAAGGGAATTGGGCGTTGTTGACGGTTGATCTCAATTCCGGTTGTATCGGAATGATTTAACCGCGAAGGCGCGAAGTACGCGAAGGAAGAGAAGAGAGAGTTTAATACAGGACGATGAAGAGAGGATTTGGTATGACTGTTGATTGTTTGCTCACCACCATGGGAGCATCCCGATTTTGTAATGGCTATAGCATGACCGCAGATAATTTATTAGTGATAACCAGAGATTTACAGCCGTCATGCTTCGCCCCTAGGAATATATTTGCACTCATTGAGATGCACCCACCACAATCAACAGACAACTAACTATCGTCCACTGACTATTTGAGTTTTTCTATCTCAAATTGTGCGTCTTTGTAACCGCCGGTAAGTCCTTGATCGAGAAAGATTTTTCCGGCTTTTTCATAGTCACTAATCGCTCCTGCTTTGTCTCCTAAAGAGCGACGCACAGCGCCTCTACCGTAGTAAGCCGCAGCATAATTGGGGTTGATCCGAATTGCTTGCACATAATCGGCGATCGCACTATTGTAATTATTTAACTGTTGGTAAATCTTGGCTCGATTGGCGTAAGCTTCAGCATCGTTGGGATTGATGCCAATGGCTGAGGTAAAATCCGCGATCGCCCCCTGTGGGTCTGCCCCTCCGTTGCGAGCTAAACCCCGATTACTAAAAGCATTATAATCATTGGGATTCATTTTCACCGCTTGAGAGCAATCCTCAATTGCTTTGGGATAATCTTTTAAGTTTAAATAAGCAATGCAGCGATTGTTATAAGGAACCGCATCCTCATCGCTCAGCGCAATGGCCTGAGTGCAATCGTCAATGGCGGCTTGATGAGCCGCCAAATTTAACTGGGTGCTGCACCGATTAGCATAAGCATCTGCATTCTTGGGATCGATCGCAATTACCTGAGAATAATCGGCAAAAGCTCCCTTATAATCTCCCAAATGAAAGCGAGCTCTCCCCCTACTGTACAAAGCTTTAGTATCTTGAGAATCGAGCTTAATTGCTTCTGTATAATCCCCAATGGCTCCCTGCAAATCTCCCCCCGCAGCGCGAGCTAATCCCCGCGAATGATAACCTTTAGCCAGTTGGGGCTGCAACCGAATCACCTCACTCAAATCTTGAATCGCCGTTTTGTAATCTTGTAAGTCCAAATAAACCACACCTCGCTCATAATAAGCATCAACATCGTTAGGTTTGAGACTCAAAACCTTAGTGTAATCCTCAAGAGCGCCTCGCTTGTCGTTAAAATCGTAGCGAGCTAACCCTCGGTTAAAATAAGCCTGAAAGTAATTAGGATCTAGAGCGATCGTCTGAGAATAATCAGCAATGGATTCCTGATACTTTTTCAAATCATAATTGGCATTAGCTCGCCGATACAAAGTCTCAGGATTGTTAGGATTGAATTTAAGTGACTGGTTAAAAGCCTCTACTGCCCCAGCAGCATCTCGATCGCGAGACTTGGCCACCCCCTGTTCGTAATATTCCCTAGCTTTCACAGGATTGGGACGATTCCAGTAATTGAACAGCAATATTAAACCTATTAGGGTCCCCAACCCAGCGAAAGCCAGCAACCAAAACCTGCTTCCCAAATTGAAAAAGGAGTTACCATAAGACCAGAATCTCGACTGAGACAGGCTGTTTTTTTGAGAATTATTTGCAGCATCGTGGCGATGTCTGATCTTGCTCAAAGCCTCCAAAACTTCCTCAGCAGATTGATAGCGCTTGCCAAATTGATGACAGACCATTTTGTCAATGATATTAGCCAAATTGTTAGAACATTGAGAGCGGTTGCGCCAGACAATTTCTCCGGTATGAGAAGGGCTTGGATCTTGCAATTTTGGCAAGTCAGTACCGGGCAATCCGGTAATAGCTTGGATAGCCATCATCCCGACTGCATAGATATCGCTGCTAAATTGTGGGTTGCCTTGAAATTGTTCGATCGGCATATAAGCCGGAGTCCCTGTCGCAATGGTTCTCGGAAATTCTGTATCATAGTCACTCAGATGAGTTGTAACTTCTTTTACCGAGCCGAAGTCAATTAAAACCAATTTTCCATCGGGTTTACGGCGGATTAAATTGGATGGATTGACATCGCGGTGAATCACTCCCTGAGAGTGGACAAAAACGAGAATTTCTAAGACTTCTTCTAGGAGGGATATCACTCGTTCTTCCGGCCAGTATTGACCAGCTACGATTTCCCTGTTTAGTGCTTGTCCCGGCACAAATTCTTCCACTAAATAGAACTGATTGCTGTCTTCAAAATATGCTAGTAAAAAGGGAATTTGATCGTGTTTTCCTAATTTTTCTAGAATTTCTGCTTCTTGTTTAAATAATCGATAAGCAGTTTTGAGAACTGTGGAAGTATTGCTGGGTGGTCGCAGTTGTTTGACTACACATTGAGGGTGGTTGGGGCGGCGAGTATCGACAGCTAAATATGTTTGTCCAAAAGCCCCAGAGCTCAGCACTTGGACTACGCGGTAACGTCCGTCTAGAAGTTGACCAACCATGTTCATATTGGTAAGGAGTAATGAAACAATTTTAGATTTGGGATTTGGGATTTGGGATTGGGAATTTGGGATTTTAAATTTATGGCTAATTTAAATCTAAAATCCCCGATCGGATAGGAATTGGTAAGGACTACAGTTAACAGTTAACTGATGAAGCATTTAGTTAAGTTGGTTAATTTGTGCTTGCGCGTCTTGAAAACCATCGCCTCTTCCTTGTTCTAGAAACAGCGTTGCAGCTTTCTGAAAATCTGCGATCGCCCCATTACGGTCTTTGAGTTGGCCACGGACGAGACCTCGACTGTAGAAAGCTGTAGCATTGTTGGGGTTGAGTTTCACTGACTGTGCAAAATCTGCAACCGCTAAATTATAGTTTTTCAGTTCCGAGTAAATATTACCGCGATTGCTATAAGCAACTGAATCACTGGGATTGAGCCGAATTGATTCGGTAAAATCGCTGATGGCACCGGCCTTGTCTCCCGAAGCGTTACGAGCCAATCCTCGATTGCTGTATGCTTTGGAATTTTTCTTGTTGAGTTCGATGGTTGAACTGCAATCTTCAGCGGCTTTCTGAAATTGTTTTAAATTCAGGTGAGCAATGCAGCGGTTATTATAAGCAGCTTCGTCTTTTGGATCGATGGTAATTGCTTGGGTACAATCTTCAATCGCTTTATCGTAGGTTGCTAAATTCAAGTAAGCGCTGCATCGGTTGGTATAAGCATCAGCTCGATCGGGCGCTAATTCGATCGCCTTAGTGTAATCTGTCATTGCTCCTTGATAATCTCCCACATTAAATCTCGATCGACCCCGACCATAATAAACACCAGCATCTGTGGGGCTAATTTGAATCGCTTGGGTAAAATCTGCCATCGCTCCTGTTTTGTCCCCAGCAGCCGATCGAGCCAAACCCCTGTTGCTATAAGCTTTAGTATCATTGGGATTCAAGCGAATTGCTTGGGTATAGTCTTCAATTGCCGCCGGATAGTCCGACAAATCGTAGTAAGCCAAAGCCCTTTGATAAAAAGCATCGGCATCAGTGGAATTCAGCCGGACTGCTTGGGTAAAATCTTCTAGAGCACCCTGCTTATTGCCTAGTTCCCGGCGGGTCAAACCTCGATTGTAGATGGCTTTACTGTGGCTGGGATTGAGTTTAATGGCTTGAGTATAATCCTCTATTGCTTGCTCCCGCGCCCCAAGGTCATAGCGAGCGTTAGCCCGCTTGTAGAAAGCTTCGGCATCGCTGGAATTCAGGGCCAGGGCTTGGGTATAATCAGCGATCGCACCTGTTTTGTCACCTTGCAGTGCCTTTTGTTGACCCTGGGCGAACAATTCCTGTGACCTCGCGGGATCTTGAGTCTGCCAATAGTAAATGAGTCCTGCTGTCAAGATTAAAGCGGAAAATGTTCCAGCAATACTGAGCAGGATGATTTGACTCGGCTTCAGAGGCGGTTGACTCATAGCTGGAGTAATGGTGGTTGGTAGCGGTGGCTCAACCTTGATTTTTCGTCTGATTTTTTTGAAGTCGGCTAAAACTTCTGCGGCACCCTGATAGCGTTCCTCAAAGTCGGAGCGCACCATTTTCTCAATAATATCTGCTAAAGCTACAGAACAATTTGCCCGATCGCCACCATTTATTTTCTGTTTCTGATTTTGTAAGGAAGCTAGTTCAAGATTTGAAAGTCCTGTGACAGCAACCAGAGCGATCGTACCTAGAGCATAGATATCGCTATTGTAGCGAGGGTTGCCTTCCCATTGTTCCATAGGTGTATATACTCTCTTGGCAACCATGGACTGTTTTTTCGCAACAGACCATTTAATTGAATTCGAGGAAGTTGGTAATGACAAATAACAATTAGCAATTTCCGGGTTCAGTTCCCCGTCTAAACGAAAGTCAGTTAACACCCATTTCCCATCAGACTGACGCCTAATCAGATTATCTGGTTCAATTCTGCCATGAATGAAGCCGTTCTCATGTATAAACACCAAAACTTCTAATACTTCCTCAAGCAAACCAATTACTTTTTTTTGAGTCCAAGGTTGACCTGGGATTAGTTCCGTGCTTAAAGGTTCCCCAGCAATTAATTCTTCAATTAAGTATAAACTTCGATTTTCGGCAACATAAGCCGATAATTCGGGGATTTGGTGGTTTTCCCCCAATTTTTCAAATTTTTCGGCGTTTCTTTGAAATATAGTTTGGACTGATTCAGGAATCTGCGAACTCTTACCGGGAAGTCGCATTTTTCTAACCAGGCATTGCGGAGAACCCCGACGGTGAGTATCTGCTGCCAAATAGGTGGTTCCCACCTCACTTGAGTCTGTGACTTTAATGATGCGGTAACGTCTGTCTAGAAGTTGACCAATCATGATATGCCCTCATCCCTGTTAATGATTGAATTTTCGCATAAAATCAGGAGAGTTAGTCGATGACTATAACATTAAAATTAGCATCAGTCTGCTCCCCGTAGCCCTTAGACATCTCCTAAAAACACAGTCAACAATATGAAGAAATAAGAAGCAAGAATATCCCTGGGGAAATGCAATAATAAACTTGTCGGATGCCTCAGACTTTCAATACAGTAATTAAAAATGGCTGAATCGTTAACAAAAGGAGGAACGATCGCTGCGATCGCCACTGCCATCGTCCCCCAACAAGGTAGCGTCGGCATTGTGCGAGTTTCCGGCTCCCAAGCTCTCAAAATTGCCCAAACTTTGTTTCGCAGTCCAGGAAAGCAAATTTGGGACTCTCACCGAATTATTTATGGCTATATCCACCACCCCCAAACTCAAGAATTAGTCGATGAAGCTTTACTATTAATTATGAAAGCACCGCGTTCTTTTACCCGCGAAGATGTGGTAGAATTTCACTGTCACGGCGGGATTATGGCCGTGCAGCAAGTCTTGCAATTGTGTTTGGAAAACGGAGCTAGATTGGCGCAACCGGGAGAGTTTTCCCTGCGAGCTTTTTTGAACGGAAGACTAGATTTAACTCAAGCTGAAAGCATCGCTGATTTGGTGGGAGCCCAATCTCCGGCTGCTGCCCAAAGTGCTTTGGCCCGGTTGCAAGGAAAATTGGCTAAGCCAATTCGTCAATTGAGAACAATTTGTTTAGATGTGTTAGCGGAAATTGAAGCCAGAATAGATTTTGAGGAAGATTTGCCGCCTTTAAACGAGGCTCAAATAGTGTTAGAAATAACTCAGGTTTTGGAGCAATTGTCAACTATTTTGGCCACAGCCGATCGCGGAGAGTTGTTGAGAAGCGGTTTGAAAGTGGCGATCGTCGGCCGCCCAAATGTGGGAAAATCCAGTTTATTGAATGCGTGGAGTAGGAGCGATCGGGCGATCGTCACTGACTTGCCCGGTACAACGCGGGATGTGGTAGAATCCCAGTTAGTTGTCGGCCCAATTCCAGTGCAGGTGCTAGACACTGCGGGAATTCGGGAAACGGAAGACAAAGTAGAAAAGATCGGAGTTGAGCGATCGCGCGCCGCAGCAAAGCAAGCCGATCTAGTATTATTGACAATAGACGCACAATCGGGATGGACAGAACAAGATTCAGAAATTTACGAACAAGTAAAACACCGCCAACTAATCATCATCATCAACAAAATCGACCTAGTAAAAACCACCCCAAAACTACCATTTTCCTCTGAAAATCACCGAATAGTCACCACCGCCGCCGCCCTAGATCGAGGCATAGAAGACTTAGAAACCGCCATCTTAGATGCCGTAAATTGCGACAACTTGCAAGCAGAAAACCTAGACTTAGCAATTAATCAGCGGCAAGCAGCCGTCATCACCAAAGCCAAATTTTGTATAGAACAATGCTTAGTTACGATTAGCGATAAATTGCCGTTAGATTTCTGGACAATAGACTTGCGTGGTGCAATTCAAGCCCTAGGAGAAGTTACGGGAGACGAGGTGACAGAATCAGTATTGGATAGAATCTTTAGTAGATTTTGTATTGGGAAATAAGGAACTCGGCGGTTGAAACCGCGACTATACAAACAAAGTCTGCCTCCGCAGACTAAGAAATCGAGAAAATAGGTAAATAGGTCATTGTTTTGCGACATACCAAAGTTTATTTGCACCTACCTACTTAGTTTTGGCAAATTCACCAAATATGGAAACACATTTTACCCTGACTATTTTCCAAGTCAGGGTTATTTTTTGATACCTATTTTTTCAAAACAAATATAGGACTTATACCAATTTAATGTGAAGTTGCACATATTTCGATCCCCCTAAATCCCCCTTAAGAAGGGGGACTTTGATCGGAATCTTGTCCCCCCCTTATTAAGGGGGGCTAGGGGGGATCGGATTCTATGCAGCTTCATAAAAAATTGGTATACGCGAAGGCCCAGAAACCGGGTTTTTTACCAAAATACTTCGTTCCAAACCATAAATTAAATGAAAAACCCGGTTTCTTTGTCGGAGTTTATAAATCTTATATATTCACCGTCAATTATTCGCGTCTACTCTAGATGGTGTTTATTTATGTGCAGCTACTTAACAACCAAAAAACAATCAAGATCGAGGCCTACCCAAAGTAGTAATATAAACCACTGCTTCATCAGCGGGAATTCCCAAAACCTCATTTACCTTATCATCAAAAAATCCGGCAATCCCACTCACACCCAAACGCAATTGAATCGCCGCCAAATTCAGCCGCTGGCCCAAATGACCTGCATCCATGTGCAAATAACGGTAAACGCGATCGCCATATTTAGCCACCGCCTTCTTTAAATCCGCCGTATGAAACAACAAAACCGCCGCATCTCTTCCTAATTCTTGGCCCAAGCACAAATAGTGCAACTCCCTACGGAAATTCTTAAACCTAATTTGTCGCAACTCTTGAGCTTTCGGAGCATAATAATAACAGCCTTCTTCCAGACCATTCACGGCAGATACTGCTACAAAAGTCTCGATTAAACTCAAATCGAAATAGTCAGGATAACCATCTAATCCTTGGTCTGTGTAGTGGTGTGGCTGATAAGTAAAATCCAGCAGGGCTAGCAGTTCTGCTAAGCTCAAGGAAGCACCTGTATAGGAACGAGTAGAACGCCGTTTCAGAATTGTATTCTCTAAATTATCTAAGTGAAATCCCCAACTAATCGAAGGAGTCACCGTCGATACTTTAGTACAAAATGGGAAGTTATATTTATCTTCTATTCCCTCTTCAATTTCATTCAATTTCCAGCCATCCGTACCTGTCGTATCTGAATCCAACTGTGTAGCTTGATGGAGGTATTCTAGCAGTTGACCTTCGGGAATGTGCGGGTAATTTGTGGTGCTTCTTCCAGGTAAAGCTGTTCTGAATCTTGGTAAGTTTTGGTTGATATCTAGCAAGTCCGCTACAGCAACTACACAGATTGCTCCTTCTTGCTTGGAGTCGATGTAAAGCAATTGATTGATGGCTTCATCTGCGAATCCTCCAATCAGGTGAGGTCGGTAATCATTGAGTGCCGCAGCTAATTCGATGTTGCTCAATAAATGACCTGTGTCTAGGAAAATTCGTCTATAAGCTCGGTCTTCGTAGCGCCAAGAAGAACGGAAAAAGACATTCGTAATTGCAAGTGCCAATTTGGTATCTTCTAAGGCTGGCGACCAAAAACAAGCCGCTTGCAGAGCCAGCCAAACTTCGCTATCCCAAAAGTGGACTAGGGAATGAGTTCTCGCTTGATAATTGTAAAGTCCGGCTGGCAAATACTTAGTGCCACGGGAGATTAAATAAACCTCTGCGGGGTAAAGCCCCCCAGCCGACGGTGCCGATCGCAAATACAGCGGGCTCCCATCCATGGTGGACACTTTGGCCGTTAAACCGTAGCTGCACAACAGGAAGTTGGACAATCGATACCACCAACTGCTATCAGAATCTGCCGGGGACTCCTGTGAAGTCTCTTTGAGATAGGGCTTGAGGTCAAAATATGCTCCTATTTTATATTCTTTGAAAGGAACAGGTTGCTCTTCCCAGTCTAGCTGTCTGCTTTTGGCAGCAATGGTTTCAGGGTCATATTTTGTCCGTTGGTGGTAGTGCTGAGCAATGGATACTGGAGTTTCTGGCATAGTCAGAGTCGGAGCCTCTTTGGTTGCTAATTTGATCTTGACATTACAAACTACTTACTAGCAGCGTATAAATGGACAAATATAAAAAAAATCTTAGAAAAAAAGCGATCGTTGTTACACAAGCTTAACATAAAGAAATCAATAAGTATAAATACGCATAAACAAATCCATTAATTATTCTAATGGATGGGCAGCACTGGCTGTAGTCATAAAGGGGTAAAAATGCAAAAGCTAAGCGCTAAGGAATTGCTAGCTCAGTATTCTGAGGGAAAGCGAAACTTTGACGCCGTAGATTTAAGTGAAAATGACTTGTTTGAAGCCGATTTGCAAGAAATCAATCTTTCTGGCGGCAACTTGAGGAAAAGTTATTTACCCTACGGAAATCTGACTCAAGCTAATCTTTCTCAAACTCAGTTTCAAGATGCTGAATTGGGTGACACTCAACTTTATCAAGCCAATTTGTCTGAAGCGAACTTGTCCGGTGCTAATTTGTCAAGAGCTAATTTGCGTCACGCGAATTTGCAAGGTGCGAATTTACAGAAAGCTAATTTGCAAGGTGCGGATTTGTACAATGCAGATTTGAGTTATGCTGATTTGAGAAATGCTGATTTAAGCAGAACTAATTTGGAAAATGCCAAATTCACTAAAGCTCAATTAGCTGGGTGTAATTTATTTCGATCGCGTTTGGGAGATTTATCTGATGCTGAGTGCGATCGCACTACCATTGGCCCAGAAGGATATTAACCTGTTTGAGGTAACAAGGGCGATCGGGGGTGCATCTGTATTTGGCAAATATATTCGTAGGGGCGAAGCATGACCGCTGTAAATCTCTGGTTATCACTAATAAATTCTCTGGGGTCATGCTATAGCCATTACAAAATCGGGATGCTCCTGGCGATGGGGGCGATGGGGGCGATCGCTCTAAATTTCATAGATTTCTAATGGTAAATTATCGGGGTCCCGAAAAAAGGTAAACTGCTTTCCTGTAATCTCGTCGATGCGAATTTCTTCCACATCGATATTGTGAGATTTTAAATCAGCAATAGATTGTTTGATATCCTCAACTGCAAAAGCTAAATGCCTTAAACCGCAAGCTTCAGGATTGTTGACCCTTGCAGGAGGATGAGAAAAGGAAAAAAGCTCGATCGCCCCGCCGTTTCCCAATTGCAAATCTAGCTTGTAGGAATTTCTCTCGGCTCGGAAGGTTTCTTGGATGATGGAACACCCCAATACTTCTACATAAAATTTCTTAGAGGCTTCGTAATCAGAGCAAATAATCGCCACATGATGTATACCCGTGATTTTCATAGTTAAAAAATTAGCCGATCGCCTGTTTAAGATACCACAGCATTTACCATTATATTTGACCTTAACAACCTGCGACGTAACCGCTCCCAAATTAAGAGCGATCGCCTTTTATTTTCTCTACTATAAATTTTAATCCATAAATTTTTATATAAATAGGTACGAATTTTGATAAGATTAAAGGTTTGCAGTCAATTACAATATTTTTACCGCAGGAGACAACTACTATGGCCCGTATGTATTACGACACCGACGCTAACCTAGACCTATTAGCCAACAAAACCATTGCGATTGTCGGTTATGGCTCCCAAGGACACGCCCACGCCCTCAACCTCAAAGACAGTGGCATGAACGTGATTGTCGGCTTGTATCCCGGTAGCAAATCGGCAGCCAAAGCAACGGCAGCCGGTTTAACGGTTCACCCCGTAGACAAAGCAGCAGCAGCCGCTGACTTCATCATGATTTTGTTGCCAGATGAAGTACAAAAAACCGTTTACAAAGAACACATTGAACCCCATCTTTCCGCCGGAAAAGTTCTCGCCTTTGCCCACGGTTTTAACATTCACTTCGGTCAAGTTGTGCCCCCAGCCGATGTAGACGTAGTAATGGTTGCTCCCAAAGGCCCCGGACACTTGGTGCGACGGACTTACGAACAGGGAGAAGGTGTTCCTAGCTTGTTTGCAATCTATCAAGATGCTTCTGGTCAAGCGCGCGATCGGGCAATGGCCTATGCTAAAGGTATCGGCGGCACCAGAGCAGGCATCCTCGAAACCACCTTCCGCGAAGAAACCGAAACCGATCTTTTTGGCGAACAAGTAGTTTTGTGCGGCGGTTTAAGCGCCCTGATCAAAGCTGGATTTGAAACCTTAGTTGACGCCGGATACCAACCAGAATTAGCTTATTTTGAATGCTTGCATGAAGTCAAACTGATTGTTGACTTAGTAGTGGAAGGAGGACTTGCCAAAATGCGCGATAGCATCTCCAACACCGCAGAATACGGCGACTTGACTCGTGGTCCCCGCATCGTCACCGATCAAACCCGCGCTGAAATGCGGAAAATTCTCAGCGAAATTCAATCTGGCCAATTTGCCCGCGAATTCGTTCTGGAAAACCAAGCTGGCAAACCAGGATTTACTTCTATGCGCCGTCAGGAAGCAGAACATCCTATCGAAGAAGTCGGCAAAGATTTGCGCGCCATGTTTAGCTGGTTGAAAAAGCACTAAAATGTGAAAGATTAGGGGCATCAGTTATAGGTTGTTAGTTAGTTATTCTGGGTTATTTGTTATCTATCGTTTGTGATTAGTTAGTTATTATAATAACAAATAACTAATAACCAATAACAACTAACCAATAACTAATAACCTATAACCTAGCCCCAATCCCTCTGCTCCCTAGCTCCGTAAGGATGTCTCACTGAATCCCAGTTAATATAAATCCTGTTTTGTCCTCAACGGTTGGGACTAGGGCTTTTTTGCAGTTGATCGATATCCCGTTGTCTTTGCTGGTTGAAATCCTTGGGTTTGAGCCATGATGGCCACAACCCGACTACGAATTTTCGACTTGTCACGCTGGCATCCCTTGCGGGTTTGGGGAGAAAAGTCCAACTGTCACCGTAGATGATAAACAGTGCTGTTACCAATAGTAACAGCGGGATGAAGTTTCTTTTAGCCATAGCAATTTTGGAGTAGACTTTTTCAAAGTGCTTGATATATATATTTTGCCCTTTAACAGCCAGAAAATATCACTAGGGTGTGCCTGCCCAGTTAAAAATTATGTTTTCTAAGTTAAAACTGAGAAACTCGATCCTGATTGGATACCTTTTACCAATTATTTCTTTGATAGTATTAAGCCTATTTACTTATAAGATGGCAATGCGGAGAGAAAACTTGTCAGCAACTGTCAGGCGTTCTCAAAATACTATTATCAGCGCCGAACGTTTAAATAGTGGCTTCTCTAGAATGCTCAGAAATGTGAGGGGAGCCGTGCTGTTTCCCGAAGATCCAAGCTACATAACCAGCTATGAAGCTGGATGGAATATTTATTTAACTTCCTCATCCGAATTACAAAATATTCTGACTAATCCTCATGAAAAAGAGGAATTTGAACGCATAAAATCGGAAATAACAAAGCTTGATATTAATTCTAGAAAAGTGTTTGATTTGTTAAAAACAGGTAATAATTTATCTGCTAAAAATCTCACAAGTTCCCTGAGATCAAAAGAAATTGAATCAGCACAAGAACGGCTGCTGGCAGAACAACAAGCCTTGTTAGACGCAGCGTACAAAGCAGAACAAGACGAGACTACGTGGCTGTTTACTATCATTGTCATCGGTACTGCTTTGTCTGCATTGACTTCTTTGAGGCTGGGTTTTGTCATCGCCTCTAAAATTGTCAGAATTATCGATCTAACAGCCGTGGCGATCGCCGATTCTGCGGTGGAAATTGTCGCTACAGTCGAACAGCAAGAAGCCATTGCTAGTCAGCAGTCAGCCGCAGTCAATGAAACCAGTGTGACAATGGAAGAGTTGGGGGCATCCTCCAAAACTACGGCAGGGCAAGCAGAATCAGCAGTAAATGGAGCACTTAAAGCATTAAATTTAGCTGAAGGAGGAACCGAAGCAGTAATCCGTACTTTAGAAGGAATGACTCTATTAAAAGAAAAAGTAGAAGCGATCGCAGCCCAAATTCTACAATTAAACGCCCAAACTAAACAAATTGCAAATATCGCATATTTAGTCAGCGAATTTGCCAGCCAAACGAATATGCTAGCCCTAAATGCAGCAGTAGAAGCCGTCCGCGCCGGCGAAAACGGTAGAGGTTTTGCAGTGATTGCAGGAGAAATTAGATTGTTAGCCGATCGCAGCAAAGAATCAGCCGAAAACATCAACAACCTCGTCACGGATATTCAAAAAGCGATCAATACTACAGCGAAAGTAACATCAGAAGGCACGCAAACCGTAGATGAAGGAATGCAGCTAGCTCAAGGTACAGCCAAAGCCTTCAGCGATGTAGCAAATGCCATCAACAACATTGCAGTTAGCACTCAACAAATTTCTTTGACTGCACAGCAACAAGCATTAGCAGTGGAGCAAGTAGTGGAAGCCATGAGACAAATTAATCAAGGTTCTACACAAACCAACAGTGGGGTTGCTCACACCAAATTTACCACTCAAAATCTTAACCAAGCGGCGCAAAATCTCAAACAGTATTTTTAGTTATTGGTTATTGGTTATATCAAATCCGGTAGCATCGTCCTGTATTCATCTCTCTTCTCTTCCTCTGTGTTCTCTGCGCTCTCTGTGGTTAAATCCTGACTATGCAACCGGAAATGATATTATTTATTATTTGTTATTTGTTGTTGGTTGTTGGTTATTAGTTATAGCGGTTCTCAAGCTTTGTTAGGTAAACTTCTACTACCCTTCGACTCAGGAGCGAAGGGCAGCAGAATTTCCCTAGGCCCTACTTATTCTGCTCCATAAAACTTTTTACAATTGCATTAGCTTCCGGGGGAATCTCTGTCACCAGTCGCACCGGAAGTGCTGGTGTAGAAGCAAATTGGGCATAATCTGGTGTTAAAAAAACTGCATACTTATCAGCATCCGCCGTCATTTGAGCAGCCATCGCCAAACTTACAGCTTTAATATAGTTGCGAATACTAACAGCTTTTTCCCCGACTACTTCATCACCGGTAATCACTGTACTCGGCTTACCAACTTGATCTAAAGTTGTACTGGGGTCTTTCACACTTAAATGCGTTGCGCCTACAAACCCAACTAGCCATTTGGGAGAGGGGATTTGGGGAAATCCGACAATTTGTTCGACTAACGCCGGAGTGGTTTTATCGGCAGAAGCAGCAACTATTAATGTGGGAATTTCTATCTTACTTAAACCTGTTTCTCCAAATAACAAAGAAGTCGTAGGATTCATGGCGATCGCCCTTTTAATTCTGGGATCGCGCAATTGATAACGTTCCTCTGGTAATCCGGCGGCCGCGCACTGAATGCCTTCGCCCAAACTTAAAGTAATCAAATCCGCCTGACACCGCTGTTTAAGACGGCCCAATTGCATCTCGGCACCGGCCAAGGACAAAGCAGTTGCGCCACCGAAGGAATATCCAATTACCATGGATTTGTCGATCGCAATTTTTCCCTGCAAATTAACATCTGTTTTGTTCAATTTTGCCAATTCATCGAGGACAAAACTGATATCCTTGGGACGGTTCAAAAACTCTTGAGGAGCTATCAACCGCGATTGACCAACAATCGCAGCATTAGTGTTGGCTTCATTGCTTCCGGGATGTTCCAAAGCTGCTACCACATAGCCGTGAGACGCCAAATGTTCGGCTAAATAGCGCAAATCTGTACGCACAGAACCCAAACCGTGAGAAAACACGATCGTCGGCTTGTCGGCTGTGGCGGCCTTCGACCAATAAACATCAACGGGAATACGCCGATCGCGCGCGGTATCATTTAAATCTAGCTTAAGTACCTGCACTGCATTCGGGCCGGCTTGGCTAGCATCAAAGGGCAGATTCAGCGCTGCTTTATTGGCTCCTAACTGAGGTGCGATCGCCGCCATAAACCGTTGAGTTTGCCAGAAACCAGTATTCAAATTGGCCAACACCGCAAAAGCGCGATCGAGATCCACTACTACCCGTCGCCCCGGATAATTTTCAATAAAACTCAATACCGACAAACCTTCAGGCTTATTTGCTCCCAAAACTAAGGCCGCTCGTAGTGCTTCGACACCCGCACCGTCGCGCCTAGGTATGACAGTGGTGAGATCTGCGAGAATCGCAGTACCAACGCGAGTATTCAGCAAGCTGCTGAGCCCCACGATATTCAGGGGAATTTTGGCTTTGAGAGCTCCAAAGATTTGACTCCGTTGTTCCGAGGAGAGGAGATTGGCGTAACTTTGAAGGCCATCCGGGACTTTTCCGGTTTCCACGAGCGATCGCAAATCCGCCACCGATATGGAAGATTCTAAAAAACCTTTGCGAACCACAACCGTTTGGGCCGCTTGTGCGGGGGCAAAAGTGCCACTGAAAGTGCTCATGGCGATAATGCTAATCATACTTGCCAGGGACGACAACCACTTACATCCTAATTTGTTGCTCATTTTTACTCGCTCGTAATTGTTAATAATATATCCACAATCAGAATACTCTCAAAACTTTTCTGATTCTGGCAAAAGATCGCTTTTGCTCGATCGAACCCGAGAGCGCCACCCCTGCAACTGTAGCAATCGTAAAATGAATTTTTTCCTTACACTCACATAAAATTTATACTTATTATACTTAAGTAATACTTTTTGAGATATACTCTTGGCTGCTACTTTCAATATAAGTTATAGTTGATACTCCCAGCTTACTTAGGCTGTTTGACTTAGGTAAGATAACAAGCTCGATCGTACTCATCTCACAGTCACCACTTTAACAGCTATGCAAATACTTCCGGGCTACCGCATCAGCGCCTCAATTTCTGAAGGCTTCAATACCAGCGTCTACCGCGGCATTAGAAACTCAGACGAACAACCAGTAATCATCAAAATTCTCAAGGCAGAATTTCCCACCCTAGAACAAATTACCCGCTTAAAACACGAATATAAAATCACTCAAAATTTGCACATTGAAGGTATAGTCAAAGCCTACAGCCTCGAAACATATCAAAACCGAATAGCTCTGATTTTAGAAGACTTTGGCGGAGATGTCCTCAGCCATTCAACAAAACTTAATTTACCAGCCTTTCTAAAGATCGCCGTTCAACTAGCATCAACACTCAAATCGCTGCACAGAAACAGCATCATTCACAAAGACATAAAACCATCCAATATTATCATCAATTCAGCCACAGGAACCGTCAAGATTACCGACTTCAGCGTTGCTTCCCGCCTCAGAAAAGAAAACCCGCAACTCAACAACATCAACTTAGTAGAAGGTACTGTCGCTTATATGTCTCCCGAACAAACCGGGAGAATGAATCGCACCTTAGATTATCGCACAGACTTTTATTCCCTAGGTGTCACATTTTACGAAATGCTGACAGGTAAATTACCTTTTAACAACAGCGATATTTTAGAAATTGTGCACTGTCACATCGCCAAACAAGCCATACCGCCCGAAAAATTAAATCCAGAGATTCCTCAAGTTATTTCCGATATTGTCATGAAGCTGTTAGAGAAAAATGCTGAAGATAGGTATCAAACTGCCCAAGGGCTGAAAGCCGATTTAGAAAATTGTTTTAATTCACTACAACAGGTTGGAGAAATTGTCAACTTTACACCGGGACAATTAGATAGATCGGGACAATTATTAATCCCTCAAAAACTCTACGGGCGGGAAGCAGAAGTCGAGCGGCTGCTAGCTGCTTTTGACAGAGTTAGCGATACTCCGCAACAGCCAATAACTCAGAATGAGAATTCAGAACCAGCCTTAAAAATCGGATCTGGTAGAAGCGAAATCCTATTAGTTTCCGGTTACTCCGGCATTGGCAAAACCGCGATAGTCAATGAAATTTACAAGCCGATCGTCCGGCAGCGAGGTTATTTTGTCAAGGGCAAATTCGACCAATTCAAGCGCGACATTCCCTATGCAGCTTTGATTCAAGCTTTTCAGTCTTTAATCTGGCAGTTACTGACAGAAAATACAGACAAACTGGAAAATTGGCGACAAAAAATATCAGCAGCTTTGGGCGAGCAAGGTAAGGTAATTGCTGGGGTAATTCCTGAAGTTGAGCTAATTATTGGCAAACAGCCAGAAGTACCGCAACTAGGGCCGGCAGAAACTCAAAATCGCTTTAACCAAATCTTCAAAAAATTTATCAGCGTCTTTACTACGAAAGAACATCCCCTCGCCATCTTTTTAGACGATTTGCAGTGGGCAGATGTCGCATCGCTGAATTTAATGCAACTGCTGGTTAGCGATGCTGAAAGCCTACATTTGCTGTTGATTGGAGCATATCGCGATAACGAAGTTTCTCCGACTCATCCGCTGGTGCACGCGATCGCCGAAATAGAAAAAACAGGCACTCCTATTCACAATATTGTCCTGCAACCGTTAGATTTTCGCAATGTCAACGAGTTAATAACTGATACCATCGGCATCTCTCAAAATGACGCTGAAACACGAGAATTATCTCGTTTCCAGGCAGAGACTGGTAACGCAGAAACCGGAGGCTATGCCTCCAGAATTGACGAGGCAGAGCCTCTATATCTTCATTCCCAGGCTGAGCTTGGGAACGAGAAAAAAGTGAAGCTACTAGCTGAGTTGATCTTTAATAAAACTGGTGGAAATCCATTTTTCTTAACGCAACTCCTGCAAGCACTGTATCAAGAAAAACTGTTAAGATTTGAATTTGACAGCGGCAATTGGCAGTGGAATTTAGAGGAAATTCAGGCGATCGGAATTACCGACAAAAACGTAGTAGAACTAATAGCCAGTCGCATCGAAAAACTGCCGGAAACGACTCAACAAATTTTAAAATTGGCTGCTTGCATCGGCAACATATTTACTCTAGATGTTTTGTCTGTTGTCAGCAAAGAATCACCTACTGTGACAGCTAGCGAACTCTGGCCCGCACTGCAAAGCGGATTAGTCCTCCCCTTGAACGATGCTTACAAAATCCCCTTAGTTGGAGACTGGGAATTGGGTGATTTCCGGCTGCTTGCTGATTCGCGATCGCAAATTTCCTACAAATTCCTGCACGATAGAGTACAGCAAGCAGCTTACTCTCTCATCCCCGACAGCGACAAGAAAGCAACTCACCTAAAAATCGGTCAACTGCTGCTACAAAATGGCGGGCACAGTTCGACTTCGCTCACTGACCGCGGGGGCGCAGCCCCTACGGCATCTGAGCTCGCAGAAAATGTCTTTGATATTGTCAACCAACTGAATATCGGCGTTGAATTCATCACCGAAAAAACAGAAAAAGATGAACTGGCAAAACTCAATCTCATAGCTGGCAAAAAAGCCAAAGCATCAAACGCTTACGAAGCCGCTGTCAGGTATTTGAATGCGGGTTTAGAATTGTTGGCGGCTGATAGTTGGCAGACTGATTATCAGTTGACGCTGAATCTTTATGTAGCAGCAACCGAAGCAGAATATCTCAATACTAACTTTGAGCGATCGCAATATTTAGCCGATGTCGTTTTGCAACAAGCTGTTAGCGTACTCGACAAAATTAAGGTCTACGAAATCCAAATCCAGTCTTATATGTCTCAAAACCAGATGCTAAAAGCCATTGATACTGGTTTAAGAGCTTTGGAAATATTGGGATTTTTCCTGTCGGAAATCCCCCCAGAGGGGCTGGCTGGAATCAAGTTACCTCAACTTGAGGAACTAGACAATATTCCAGTAATGACTGATGAATATCAGTTAGCCACAATGCGGATACTTTCGGTTATTCTTACTCCTGCTTTTGCTGGAAAACCAGAATTATTCCCGCAGATCATCTTCACAATGGTGGATCTTTGTGTTAAATATGGTCATTCAGCGCTTGGGGCGATCGCCTATAGTTGGTATGGCTTGCTGCTGGCTGGGGCCTTAGGAGAGATAGACGCGGGATATCATGCTGGAAAGCTATCATTAAAGTTATTAGAGCAATTCAATGCTAAAGAATTCAAGTGCAAAATCTACCACTTATTTAACACTTTTGTCCGCCACTGGAAAGAACACGCTAGAGAAACAATTCCACCTTTAATGGAGGCGATTCAAAGCGGTTTAGAAACAGGAGATTTAGAATTTAGCAGTTATAATGCTTTGAACTGTTGTTCTTGCCCATTTTTGATTGGTGAACCTCTGGAAAATGTCAATGTTAAACAAATAAAGTACCTCGAATTATCGCTCAAACTCAAACAAAATATATCGAGTGAATTGCTATCGATTTGGGGACAAATTATTTTAAACCTGATCGGGAAATCCGAGAGCAAATCTCAGTTAATAGGTGACAGATTTAATGAAGTCGAAAGCTTGCCTCGGTTGCAAGCCACTAACAATTATATGTCACTTTTTACAGTTTATTTTGCTAAAATGCTGCTTTCTTACTTGTTTAAAGAATCGGAGCAAGCCCTGGCTAGCGCATCTTTAGCAGCAGAATATGCAAAAGCAGCAGTTGGCTTCATGATGATTGGTACCCACAATCTTTACTATTCGCTGGCACTCTTAGCTGTGTACCCAACTGCTGACAGCGAACAACAACAACAATACTTGATGCAAGTGGTGGCGAACCAAGAAAAAATGCAAAAATGGGCGCACCATGCCCCCATGAATTATCAGCACAAGTATGACCTGGTTGAAGCAGAAACAGCCAGGATTTTGGGTAAAAATTGGGTAGCAACAGAGTATTATGACCGAGCTATTGAAGGAGCAAAAGAGCAGGGATACCTCCAAGAAGAAGCCCTAGCCAACGAACTAGCAGCCGAATTTTACTACTCTTGCAATAAAGATAAAATCGCTCTAGTTTATCTCACAGAAGCCTACTACGGTTATATTCGCTGGGGAGCGATCGCCAAAGTTAAAGATTTAGAAGCCAGATATCCGCAATTAGTTGCCCAAACCCTCAACCAACCACCTAAAAGTAGCAATGTCAGTGCGATCGCTACGACAACTACTACTAATAGCAGTTTGGGAAATGCCTTAGATGTAGGTACTTTTATCAAAGCATCTCAAGCCATTACCAGCGAAATTGTATTGGACAAATTGCTAGCTAGCTTAATCACAATATTGTTAGAGAATGCCGCCGCTCAAAAAGCAGTGTTGATGCTGTTCAAAGGGGATAGGCTATTGATAGAAGCCACCTGCACCGCCGAAAAACAACAAGCCACTGTTTTGCAATCTATTCCTGTGGAAAACAGCCTGGATTTGCCAACTTCGGCTGTTAACTATGTTGCCAGAACCCATCAAAATTTGGTTTTGCACGATGCGACATCGGAGACTTTATTTAACACAGATGCGTACATTGTCAGCAACCAACCAAAATCAATTTTGTGTGCGCCTATCGTCAATAAAGGTCATCTTACGGGCATAATTTACCTCGAAAATAACTTGGCTGCGGGTGCATTTACTGCTGAGAGATTGCAAATTTTAAATTTGTTAACCGCGCAAGTTGCCATTGCTGTAGAAAATGCCCAACTCTACGCCAGAGAGCAAGAAAAATCCCAGCTACTCGAACAATCTTTGCACAAATTGCAGCAAACTCAAGCTCAACTCGTGCAAACGGAAAAAATCTCTAGTTTGGGACAGTTGGTAGCAGGAGTTGCTCACGAAGTCAATAACCCTGTTGGCTTTATTTCTGGCAATCTCCACTACGCCGTCGCAAATATTAATGACTTGATTAATTTTGTGAATCTTTATCAGGAACACTATCCGAATCCAGTAGCGGAAATTGTCGAAGCAGCAGCCGAAATCAATCTCGATTATCTGATCGCAGATTTGCCGAAAATGCTGGCTTCGATGAAGCTAGGAACCGATCGCATTCGCGAGATTATGCAATCGCTGCGGAACTTTTCGCGAATTGACGGGAATCAGAAACAAGCAGCCGATATTCACGCTGGAATTGATAGCACGTTGATGATTTTGCAGCACCGCTTGAAAGCTCAACCCGATCGCCCTGCAATTCAAGTGATTAAAAAATACGGCGATTTGCCTTTAGTTAAGTGTTACAGCGGACAACTGAATCAGGTATTTATGAATTTGCTGGGAAATGCGATCGATGCTTTGAATGAATCTAATGCCGATCGCACTTATGATGAGATAGAAAGTTGCCCCAATACGATCGAGATTCGCACTTGTATTCAGGAAGGTACGACACTCGCCATCTCGATTGCTGACAATGGGTGTGGGATGACACCAGAAGTGCGATCGAAATTGCTGGAACCATTCTTTACCACAAAACCAGCCGGAAAAGGTACCGGATTGGGATTATCTATTTCGCAGTCGATTGTCGCCGAAAAGCACGGAGGCATACTTAAATGTAACTCAACACCGGGAGCAGGAACCGAGTTTGTAATTGAAATTCCGCTCTCTGACTCGATTAGTTAAATCGTTTCCGGCTGCGCCGGAATGATATAGAGGATACGGCACTGCCGTTTCCCTGCCGCCGCAAATAATACCGTAGGGACACGACACTGTCCATTGGTGTCAACTTAACGTCAAACCGATAGTCCGACAGGGGTTTAAACCCCTGTCTCAAAGCTAAAGTCCTCTAAAAGAGGACTAATGAGTTGAGATTCTTCTCTTCAGTCCTCTTTGAGAGGACTTTCGCTATTAGACAGGGGTTTCAACCCCTGGCGGACTTGATGAATGACTAACGGACTTGGCGGGCTGACAGCTTAAGTTGACACCAATGGACACTGTCGTGTCCTAATTTCAGCAACTAACAATTCCAAGGCTAACGGATTTGATATTAAAACTCACTTAAAATCTAAAACCGGGAAAGGTTTCGCCGCTTCCATCTGTGCCGCTAAAGCAATTAAAGTAGCTTCCGCCGCCGGCCGACCGATAATTTGAATCCCCACAGGCAAACCGTTACTATCTAAAATAGCCGGAAGTGCGATCGCCGGTTGGCCACTAGCATTAAACGGTGGACAGGGAGCAATCCAATTAATAATATTAGCCAAAGTTTCTTCACAACTCAAATCCGCCCACTCACCAATCTGAATCGGCGAGTGCATATAAGTCGGCAAAACTAACACATCAAATTTTTCAAAGAATCCCACAATCCGCCGTGAAACTACCTGGATTTGATGCACAGCCCGCAAATATTCCCCAGCCGAAATAGATCTTTCCAATAGCCAGCGATTCATCGGTTGCAAAACAGTGGCTGGTATGCCACTTGCAGCCGCTCCAGTCTGCCAAATCGCTGTAAACGGCTCGATCAAACCTGTAAAATCTGGGCATCCAGGTTCGACATCGTGACCCAAATCAGTGAGTAATTTGACGGTATCGAGTACGGCTTGTTGACATACATCCGAAGCCTCGCCCACAGGGAAAACAGAGGTGGAAAAAGCAATTCGTAACTTGCCTAACTTTTGACTTGCTGACTCTAAAAATGTGGGACTTGGATCTGGAAGCCAATAAGGATCGCCGGTTGTGTAGCCTGACATGACATCCAAAAGGGCGGCCGCATCTGCGACTGTGCGGGCTAGAGGGCCATTGGCAGAAATGCCGCTCAGAAAATCTCCTACAGGGGCCCAGGAAACTCGTCCTCGCGAGGGTTTAATGCCTACTAAACCGCAGCAGGAAGCGGGGCCTCGAACTGAACCGCCGCCGTCTGAACCTTGGGCGATCGCGCATAAGCCTGCTGCTACAGCCGCCGCTGAACCTCCGCTGGAACCTCCGGGCGTATATTCTGGGTTCCAGGGATTGCGCGCTGGGCGGAAACCTGGGGGTTCGGTATAAGGTAATGAGCCAATTTGAGAAGTTGCTGTTTTGCCGAGAATGTTAAATCCGGCTGCTTTGATCCGCCATACTACTGATTCATCGTAGGCTGAGATATTATCGACAAGAGCCTGGGTGCCATAGGTACAGGGAATTCCGGTAACAGGTGTTAAGTCTTTGATCGCGATCGGCACTCCGAAGAATGGTGGTAATTCTTGTGGTTTGTTGAAGCCAGCTAGTTGTTCGGTTTGAGCTTTGGCTAGGGCTTGAGCCCGATCGGCTGTGACTGTAAAATAACTGCCTAGTTTGGGGTTGAGGCGATCGATTCGTTCCAAGTACAGATCCACAAGTTCGATCGGCGAGATCTCGCGATCGCGAATCAACTTTGCCAATTTCAGAGCAGGAGTAAAAGCCAAATCAACAGAATTCATCTGATTCAAATCCTTAAGATAGAAATATCGGTAATAATTTATAGCTGGCAAAAGTATAGTCATTTATAGACATGGGAGGCTTCACAGTCCCTCCCCCTTCACTTTTACTTTGAGCGGATTAACCCGCCTCGGCTGAACTACGCAGCTCTCTATCCCATCGCTGAAGGCATTTGGGATTGCTTTTCTGAGGATGTTGTACGAAGCGTTGATATCAGAATTAATTAACTGACCCGTCGATGTTTTGTACAAACCCCGCTTAATCCGCTTACCAGTGAACACAGGCTCTTTTTCGGTTTTTCCATACACAGGAATTGGGTCTAAACACAGAAAATTGGCCCGTGAACTATAGGATTCTTCCTGCACAATTACCTTGATTCCCGCCAGCCGAGCTTTGTATTCCAACATCTCAATTAATCGAGAGTGAGGAATGTTGACAAAGTTTTGAACGGTGTTCCGTTGATTTAATGATGTGCCTCTGGGTCAGTTGCATTTGAGACTTCCGTTCTTTGGGCTATGCGTATTCCTTGTTCAACACTCACAACAATATAATACCATTATTGTTTATAATTGCTTATAAACTCAATGAAGTTTTACAATACCGATCGCGATCGCATTGGACAAAGGGAAGAATATTTCCGTTCTGATACCGCAGTTTGGCTCCCTCTTGAGATAGACTAATATGAAAAGTTAAGCTTTTGTGTAAGACACGCACAATCGCGTTTAACATTCCCAGACTTCCACAAATCATTCGCTCAACTAAGCCTTTTCGCCAACATTTTAGGTAGCGCATATGACACAACAGCGTCCGCCAGCTCCTCGCCCCCCCGTACCTGGTGCTCCACCACCCCCAGGTATGCCACCCCGCCCTCCAGCTCCCGGCATTCCCAAAACCGGAGGATTGCCACCAGCACCACCACCAGCGCCACCATCGCCTCCTCCTGCGCCAGCATCCGCCCCGCCTCCGGCTGCACCAGCCCCCCAATCCTTTGCGCCATCCAAAGAGTCCAGCTCAGGAAACAATGGACAGCCGAGTTTGAGAGAACTCGTTCTGCGAGCCAAAGAAGAAGGCATTTCTGACTTGCACTTGGGAGTCAACGAGATCCCCCGCTTCCGCAAGCGCGGTGAAATTACTGATGCGGGCTATCCCCTAACTGATTTAGATGTCTTCATGGGTTGGCTGCGGGAGTGCATGACTGATGAAGAAATTGCCTACTTCCAGAAAAACCTAGACTTTGACGGCGCCTTCGACTTTGGTTTCGTCCGCATTCGGATCAGCGCCTTTGACTCTTTGGCCGGCCCTGCTATGGTATTGCGACTTATCCCAGCCGAAATTTTGACAATGGAGCAATTGAAGCTACCAGAGGTATTTCGGAAAATATGTGGCTATCACAAAGGTCTAATTTTGGTGACAGGGCCCACGGGTTCCGGTAAGTCCACCACGATGGCTGCCATGATTGATTACATCAACAAAAATAATTCTCACCACATTATTACCATCGAAGACCCTGTAGAATTTGTACACACCAGTCGAAAATCTTTGATCAAGCACCGGGAAGTGGGCCGACACACCCTCAAGTTTATCAACGCCCTGAAAGGGGCTCTGCGACAAGACCCCGACATGATGCTAGTAGGGGAAATTCGCGACAGAGAAACAGTGGAAATTGCCCTGAAAGCTGCCCAAACAGGTCACTTGGTAGCGGGGACGTTGCACACCAACAGCGCTGTCAAAACCCTGAACCGGATTCTGGATATGTTCAATTCCGAAGAGCAACCCGCTCTGAGGGTTTCGATGGCTGAATCTCTATTGGCAATCATCGCTCAAATGCTGTGCAAAACCACAGATGGCAAGCGGGCTGCCTACCACGACGTTCTGATCAACACTGACGTGGTTAAGGAATACATCATGAAGGGGCAGAATGAAGAAATTAACCAAATCATGATCAAAGATACCTATGAGGGTATGACGACGATGAATAAGTCTCTCTACGAGCTATATCAAGAAGGTCGCATCACCGAAGAGATTTGTCTCGAACAGTCCCCATCTCCTAACGAAATGGCCCAAATGCTTAGAGGTCGTGTCTAAAAATAGAGAATTAACAGTTAACAGTTAACTGTTAATTGTTAATTGTTAACTTTTATTGGTGTACTTCATTGAAAGCCGATCGCCCACCCTTGCCCCAAATTTTCAAAGGGATTGCACTTTTTACACCTGGTGGAGATTTAATCTACTGCATAGACCCATGCAAGCAAACTCGGTGGCACTTGCAATTGTGCGTAGCCCTACAATCCATACTTGGTTTGTCGGAACCACCACATTTTTTAGTGCCTTGCTACACAGCCACTGTTGACTGTTGGCTAGATCCGCGCGATCGGCAGTTGCGAATTGCCGCTGAAGCCTACCCACCTGTGATGCGACACCAAACGCTGCTAAATGCGGTTTTTGAGACTGGTGATTTGGTTTGGCACCCCCGTGTGGAAGAAATGTGTGAACCCATGGCGATCGCTACTTATCACAAAGAATTCCCCGAACTTTGGGAGAATCATGACCTAGTTATACATTGGAAGAACGCAGAATCTCGATCGGAATTTCGCAGTTCCGGCATGGTATCTCCTTCCCTATTCCCAAAGCCACAGCAAACCCAGATTCCTCTACCCACTGAACTTACCGAACAGTCAGAAACTCTAGGCTATGTGCTGCGGTTGTTTGTTTCCGGCAACAATGCTAATACGGAACGAACTCTCGAAACCGTACACCAATTGTTAGAAAAAGCCCTGCACTATCCCTATACCTTAAAAGTAATTGACGTTTTTAAGCATCCCGAACAAGCCGAAAAAGATCAGATTTCTGCTACTCCTACTTTGATTAAAGTTTGGCCAAAACCTGTGCGACGTATTGTGGGAGAGTTGAATGATGTGGAAAAAATCATGCGATTGCTCAGTTCTTCCGAATTTTAAATTTTTGTCCCCATCAGGAGTAAGGACTTTATTCCTGATGGGCTAAAAGCCGTAAAAACAGAATAAATTCCTCACTACAAACTTAGTATAATTGTTAGATCGGTTTGCCAAGCAGTGAGGTACTGCCAAAGGCGCGATCGGGAACACAAACATCAGGAGCGCACAAACCTCGGAAATCCAAAGTTTTCACTTCCAGAGTATTTAACTCAACTAAACGAATAGCATGATTATTTGTATCAGCAATAAACAAATGAGGTCCGATCGCGCTTAATCCTGAAGGTTCAAACAAGCGAACACTGATACCTTGACCATCAACATGACCGGGAGTACCATCTCCAATCATAGTTCTGCATATTCCGCTCCGGTGGTCTATGCGCTTAATTTTGTGATTGTAAGTATCAGCAATCCAAAGATAATTTTGAGCGTATTCCACACCCAAACAGTGCTGCAATCTTACCTCATCAGCACGACCATCTAGATCGCCAAAACCAAACAAGTCACCACTACCACAGACAGTTCGCACTTGTGGATTTTCATCAATGCCGATCGCCCTAATCGAACTAATTTCGCTATCAGCAACAAACAACTCCAATCGATCCGTAGCCAGCCCACTGGGCTGAGAAAAAGCAGATTCTGCCAGATTCCCATCAACACAGGATTCTCGCCCATTACCCGCATAAGTACCAATAATTCCCGTATCTAAATTCATTTCCCAAATTTGGTGCGAGCCCGCCATTGCAATAAACAGCCTATGTCCAACTCTTTCCAAATCCCAAGGCGAATTCAACTTTATTTCTAAAGCCTTACCACTCTGCGGTACAATTTCGTGACTTTGTTCACCGTTACCAGCAATAGTTTGGACTTGACCAGTAGTAAAATCAATTGTTCTGAGAGCGTGATTTTCCGTATCAGCAACATAAAGAATCTGACTTTCTGCATCAAAAGCCATTCCTTGGGGAGCAAAAAACTCAGCTTCTTCAAAGTTACCATCAGTTAAACCCGGTTTCCCAGTACCGATGACGTGCAGAACCTCACCTTCGATGGTGCTGACCACAATCCTATGGTGTCCTGAATCGGCAATAAACAAGCAAGAACCGACTAAGCTTTGTATGACAGAATTCGCAGGTCCTGGTTCTATAATTTCGTCTAGACATTCACTATCCTCCGTCATTTCTCCCAAAAGAGCCTCATGTTGATGAAGCTGTTTTGCCTCAGTTGCCGTAATTGCAAATGCCAGCACTTTACCAGGAAAAGCCAGAGGTGTGGACAGAGGTTTGCGCTGTTTTTCTAAGCTGAAACTGAGGGATTCAAAGTTGATGGCATTTTTCTCTTTGTATTCCTCAATTAATTTGCCAACTAACTCATCAAGTGCTGCTCTATTACCTTCACCAGAAACGTAACCGATGACATAACTTTCTGGATCGATTACCATTAAAGTCGGCCAAGCACGCACAGCATAATTCTGCCAAATTGTCATCTCGCTGTCTACAATTACGGGATGTTCAATATCGTAGCGGAGGATAGCTTGGCGGATATTTTCCACTTCCTTTTCATTATCAAATTTGGCAGAATGAACGCCGATCACCGTGAGGGAATCAGGGTATTTTTGTTCGAGGTATTTTAAGTCTGGGAGGACGTGCAAGCAATTGATGCAGCAGTATGTCCAGAAGTCAAGGATGACGACGCGGCCTTTGAGGGATTCGAGGGAGATGGGTTTGTCGGTATTTAACCAGGGGTAATTCGTGGGGAATTCTGGTGCTCTGACGCGAGGCATAGATATCTCCTTGGTAGTGCCTGAGTAGTTTTTACACTTCTGTGAACGAACCTGACGGTCAACTGAGTACAGTTAGACCGCAGGCTTCTTTTTCCTTTTTTGCAAAGGCTTTTTTGAGTGACGGAGTTCCCCCGCCACTTTCGTAACTCAGGCCAATCTTTCTGATCAGCTTGGCTGAATTTTCATCTCGATCCAAAGATTCTCCACATTGACAAGAATGCCACCGATCCGACAATTCTTTCAAAGGTAAGCATAGCTAGTAATCCCCAAGTCAATACCAAGAGCATTTTTATCAGTCGGTTGAATTTCTGCAACCGTCAAGTGAGTTGAGATCGTTGCTAACTGGGGTTTTGTGGGTTTGAGGCGGTATTTGTACGTTAGTTGCATGGAAACTTCCTTTTTTTCGACCAGACCACAGTATAATTAGTGTAGGCCTAAAACGCAACACCTACATCAAAAGAAAGAAGTACATTGAGAATCAAGACGCTCCCGAAGATTGATTTGTAGTAGGCAAGTCTAATTGTTGGTGGCAGTTAATTTAGCGAGAATTTTGGGAGGATGGGGGAAAAGCCCATCGAACACCCCTGGAAGCACTCCTACTCCGGGAAACTCCGTGGTTTACCTGATTTGCCCATCGACCATCCCCACAGCACCCTAAAATTAAATAAACAGCAATTTTTGATTGAATTATCAATTTAAATCAGATTTATGCGATCGAGAGATATTAGCAATTTTGTGAAATAGTCCTGAACGCACAAAATCCGGTTTCTTCCCAAAATAGTCGTTTTTTCGATAAATATTGAGGAATTAACCGGGTTTTTCACCGCCGTGCGTCAGTCCTGTTCAAGATGGCATCTTCAGGGGGCGATCGAAAATAAGGATGCGTAGCAGCTTATAGTAGCTAGGTACTCGCTGGGTAGGAAAAGTACACGGGCGATCGGCCTCGACAGCATAGCCTTCTAGTACGATTAATTACAGATAAAATCAAAAGGAGTGGCGAACATGAGCAGTACCAGCAATTCAACGGAAATCAAGTTCGGAACAGACGGGTGGCGGGGACTGATTGCCCATGACTTTACTTTTGCTAACGTGCGTAAAGTGACGCGGGCGATCGCCAGTTATCTCGAAACCGCTTACACCAAAGACCGCCCAGTGCTAGTATCCTACGATACCCGCTTTCTGGCAGACGAGTTTGCCCGCACTGCATCGGAGGTACTGGCAGATTTGGGGTGGACAGTGAAACTGGTCGATCGCGATTGCCCCACACCAGTTATTGCCTACAGCGCCAAGCACTTAAACTCCGCCGGAGCCCTGATGTTCACGGCTTCACACAACCCCGCACCTTACTGCGGCATCAAATACATCCCCGACTACGCAGGCCCGGCCACCCCGGAAATTACCGATACAATTGTGGCAAATATTGCTGGTGCGTCTGATGCCCCAGCCAAAGGCAGCCACAACGATAAAATTTCAAGTTTCGATCCCAAACCCGAATATCTCAAGTTTCTGTATACCTCGATCGATGTAGAACGGATTCGATCGGCTAAATTAAAAGTCAAGTACGATGCCCTCTATTCGACTTCTCGTGGCTATCTAGACGAGGTTTTGGAACACTGCGGCTGCGATTTAGAAAGTTTTCACACCTACCGCGACGTGCTGTTTGGCGGCGGAATGCCGGAACCCAAGGGCGAACAGTTGGTTGAGTTAGTAGAAGCTGTTAAGAAAGATGCCGCGGATTTGGGCTTGGCCACAGATGGCGATAGCGATCGCTTTGGGATTGTGGACGAGTTAGGCAATGTCTTGACTCCAAATACTGTGCTGTTGCTGCTAGCGCGTCACTTGGTGAAAAATAAAGGCCTAACAGGGGCGATCGTCCGTACCGTCGCCACTACCCACTTGCTAGACAATATGGCCGCCAAGTACGGTTTAAAAATCTACGAAACCGCCGTGGGTTTTAAATATATCGGCCAAAAAATGCGAGAAACAGCGGTACTCATCGGCGGCGAAGAATCCGGCGGTTTGAGCGTGTTGGGGCACATCCCCGAAAAAGATGGGATTTTGGCTGATATGCTGGTCGCAGAGGCGATCGCCTACGAAGGAAAACCCCTTTCTCAGCTAGTGGAAGAAGCCATCCGCGAAGCCGACGGCCCCTTGTACAACCAACGTCTTGACTTGCACCTCGATGATGCCCACAAAGCAGCCGTTTTAGCCTTTTTCACTAATAACCCACCCTCGGAAGTAGCTGGTATTGGCGTCAAGGAAATCGGCCGCAAAGACGGAATTAAACTCTATCTTGAAGATGGTGGCTGGATACTTTTGAGACCTTCGGGGACTGAACCGTTGATGCGGGTTTACATGGAAACAAATTCTGTGGAAAAAGAAGCCAAAATCGCCGCCCACATGAAACAGGTAATTTCTGAGTTAGAACCTGTTTAAACTTCAATTTCTTTCAACCCAGACCCCTTACCCCTGGGGTTTGAGAACGAGAGGATTTAGGTAATAACTATAGCTGCAAGGTGTGCTACACACTTTACTAATTGAGGACTTACGCATGGGGTACTAGAAACCGGGTTTTTTACAAACAGTCCTAGAGACAAAAAACCCGGTTTATTTGAAAAAACGTCGCTCTCTGGTCTGAGATATTGAAGCATAAACCAGTTTTTCTACAAAAATCAACCTCAAAATTTCGGATATTCCCTTGACTTTTCCGAATCTCTTGTGGTATATTATTTAGTAATTTAATAGGGGCAAAAATAAAAATTTGACACAGATTTCGATTATAAAGCAAGTGTATTAGCTTAATTATAAATTTGTCATATCCAATCCGGTAGCATCGTCCTGTATTCATCTCTCCGATCTCCCTCTGTGTTCTCTGCGTTCTCTGTGGTTAAATAATTTCCATGCAACCGGAAACGATATCAACCGTTATATGAAAACAATTCCTTTAATCGCCATTAGTTTTTTACTAGCAATTTTGGTCAGCGCGATCGGTATTATCTCAGTCCAAAACGCCACCCCAGTATCCCTAAACTTTACCTTGTTCCAATCCATACCAATGCCCGTAGGAGTAGTCTTAGCTATCAGCCTGAGTGTGGGACTCCTAGGAGGTGCAATTCTCCAACCGCTATGGATGCTTTCGGCTTCAGAACCAGTTACTGACAGAGCCGAACTAGAGGAAGATATCTGATAACTTGGGATCGAATTATAAAGGCTCAACTAAGCAGTAAACCTGACCGTCAATTAACAGCCTCGTAATTCCCTTAGCTTGCAAATAAGGTGCTGTTTTTTGTAGCATCTTGCCATCAGGAATCTTAAAAACTCTTTGATGGCGAGTAGCAAATCGCCTAGCTACTCGGTGGTTGTCAAAAACGGACAAAGTTTTCTCGCGAAATTCTTGGGGAGGAATTTGACCCAGTTCGCCAAAAGCTTTCAAGGGTCTAGTGATTAATTCCCCAGATCGATCGACTACCAAATAACAAATTTTGGGAAGAGGCGCGAGGCTAAAAGGTAAAATTTGAATCAGGGTGTTTCCCCGAAGCTGGAGAAAGTCACCGGACGATCGCAAACCCAGCAAACTTGCTTCTAACAGAGAGTCATCCTCATCGACATCCTCACCATCGAAGTCATCTAAATCATCATCTAAATCATCCTCATCTAAATCATCCTCATCCTCGTCGAAATCCCTAAAATCTTCACCTCCGAGAAGTCCTTCTGCTGGCACTATTACCTTTAATTCCCCAGTCAGATCCACGTAGTCACTGCGATCGACACGATTCTGGTGCCTGACTTCCGATGCGCCAGCAACATCCACATCTGAGTAAAGATGACCTTGCTCCGCGATCTCAGCAACTGGGGAGGAGGCTGATAAAGAGGGCTGTGGGATTCTCTGTCTCAAATTGGTGGGTATTGATGGGGCAACACTTGGAGATAAAGGATAGGAGTCACTTACAGAGGAGGACGAGTCCACTTTCATTGGGGTATCTTGAGAAATAATTGGGCGATCGGGTAAACGCTTTTGTTTTTGCTGGACTAAAGATTCGTATTCCCGCTCAGACAAAGCACTCTGAAGGATGCGTCTGACTGTAGAACTGCTGACCCCGTAGTGCTTTGCCAGAGTGATAGTATTCTCGTCCGACTGTCGGTACAGCCTGATGATTTCGCGTTTATCTGAATCGGAGAGTTTAGTGGGCGTCATGCCAAGTTTTCCAGCAAAAAGACTTGTTCAAGGGCAGGCTAAAGGTCAACCAACTCTGAATTTCGGTTGTTGGTTAATTTGAATCTGAGAAATGTTGGCCACGGCTACAAAGCTTTTGTATCCAAAAAGTTTGCCAACAATCCTCAAATATCAAATCCTTAAGCAGCCCGCCTACTGCGCCTGCTTTGGCGAGAACGGGTTGAGATATCATGTTCTAGGACAGCTCCTATGCCGAACAAGATGGCGCTGAAAACAAAAAATACTTCCAGCAAACTGCCACTTTGATAACTACCCTCAGCCTGAGTATCACGCCATTTAAAGTACATATCTGCGATGTACAGCGAAAAAGTTGCAGCAGCAATCATCCGCCAAGATTGAGAAAAACGTCCTCCCCAAAATGCCAGCAGCAATGCTGTGGCAATAATCAGTAGAAAAACGTCCCCCACAATGTAAAACAGATTGATGGCATAGGCATAGGGTGACAGTTGCTTGTCTAGTGCCATCACCCATCCCGGAGCTTTAGTTTCTGCTGCTTCTGTCTCCTCTGGTGCCGACTTAGCCACAGAGGATGTCGCTCCTTTAGCCTGTGACGTAGACGAGTTTTTCAAAGCAGGAGCTTTCGCTGTTGACTTAGTTGAGTCAGGTGCAGTTTCTGTCACTACTTCCTGAGTCGATGCTGGTGCGAGTCCTAGCTGTGCTCTCCAAGAGTCAGGTGCTGCCACCCAGATAGCTATCACAATACCCAAGGCAGCTATTGCCGATAACAAACCCCATTGCCAAATTTCTAGATTCAGCCGTTTGGAGGTAACAGCTATCACCATGCCGCCAATCAGTACCACGTAGCTGCCTAGATAGAAGGCATCTGCTGGGGACACATCGGGGCTGACCTCAAAATAAAGCTCCCAAATGCCAAATAGCACCCCTGCGATAAAGTAGAACAGCATCCCCAAACCAATGCCCAGCCAGACGTTGCGTCCGCTAGCCATGTGAGGACTTTTCCAGTTTCTAAAACAAACTATGGCTGCTCCGAGGTAGGCCCCGCATTCAAAAACATAGGTGCCGATCGAGTACCAAAGAGGCAAGCCCTCTTCTTGGGAGGGGGGAACGCTGAACAGTAAAAAAAACAGCAGCGCCATAACAGCCCAGACAATGCCTAGAATGACTAGGGTCTGAGCTGACAATAAAGATGGAGATGTAGATGACTTTTCTGAAGTGCTACTCATAGGGATTCCAAAAGACCTAACTAGCAGTTCAATTGCCAGAGAGTAGGTGGCAGCCAAACCGAATTAACAATTTGGTCGCAAATACAAGTTGGCAATCCCAGCTACATATCGCCTACCGCCTACACTGCAATTGTCTAAGCTGCTCTGTAAAACCTATGCAAATCCTTAACAGGGTTAACTGAACAGGCTTGCTGTTTACTTCTTGCTTTGTAGTCTCCAGATGACTCAAGAGAAATTAGTCTACTCCACAAGCAATCTCGGCAGAGCTTGCCGTTCGCTCCGAAGGAATCGGAATCAAAATTCCCGCAAACCATCCTTCGATATTTTTTGCCGCATTTAGATCCCGGTCTTCAGTATTTCCCAATTGTCTAAGCAATTGTCTAAAATTTTTAGCCTGCGATCCACAATTTGTTGAGGGCGGATTGTTTGAGCCAATCGATAAACTGATTGCGCTCCTGTGTTGGCATATCTTCCAGCACGTCCCTCACTCCCTCAGCAAAGTCGGTATTGCCAAAATATGATTTCCCCAAGCGGTGCAGCTCTTGTAACAATGTCTTAAGATGCTGCTCTTGCCAAGGGGGTAGCTTCAGACCTTTTAAGGGGCTAACGGTGAGCCAATTTTTGATCGCATCAGGGGAGTCTGCCTGGGGGAAGTTTCCCTGTTGAAATACCTTGGCGATATCTTTCTGAAACGATGTGGCTTGCCTTGCCCCTAGGAGGTCTTCTACATCAAAGTAAACAGCTTGGAGAAGCAGTAAACAACCCTGTGCGAACAGGGGTGGTTTTGCTGCGTCATTACCTGTCGCTTCTTCAGCGACAAGCTGGTCTAGACGAACCTTACCCCAGACGCTATATCTATCCGGCTCTTCCAGCAGAACGCAGGCTTTGCCTTTGTTGTCGGTTAAGTCCCGCCACAAGGCTCTAGCGTCTTCAGCTTGTTTGCCGTTGAAAGCGCTGATTAGGCGGAACGTCTGCCCCTGATAATTGAGAATAGGGATTTGCTGATCCCGTTTTGGATGTTGAAAATTGGTGATTTCAACATCCTGCCGTTTCAGAATAAACATGACACTGCGATTTGACTCCTGTCATGGCCGAGGTGCTGTGCTTGATAATAGTCTGTGACCAGTATTTCTATTGGTGGACGATTTGGATCGGTTGTTTTTGAGCTGCATTCCAACTCATCTCTACACCTTACCTCAGTTCTTGTCCTGCGATCGGCTTTTATTGTAAATTAACTATCATGCTATTGGCTTGGCGGTCTTTTCAGACTTTTATGAAATGTTTACTTGCCCGATC
Organism: Microcoleus sp. CAWBG640; assembly: GCF_020883015.1. NCBI lineage: Bacteria > Bacillati > Cyanobacteriota > Cyanophyceae > Oscillatoriales > Microcoleaceae > Microcoleus > Microcoleus sp. CAWBG640. Next base: position 14,795 of record NZ_JAHRFC010000027.1, on the reverse strand, counting down.
GCACACTGTCACGATACAATACTCCTGTTAGCCAAATTCTAGCTAAATTTTGGTTTTTTTGATTTGGGTGCGTAACTCAGGTGGATAGAGTAGCTGCCTTCTAAGCAGCGAGCCGTAGGTTCGAGTCCTACCGTACCCGTTAAATAAAACCTTTACACAGCAATGCTTTGAGCCGTTCTTTGCCGAAAAGTAGAGAGCGGCTCAAACCTTATTTGTTGTGCGTTTGTTGTGCATTTGTTTCGCATTTGTTTCGCATTTTGTTTCGCACAACAAATGCGAAACACCGCCTATCTGGGTCAGGTAGTATCCCGGCATCCTGTCGGTAGACACAGGTTAACTCTCCAAGCCAAGTATTTCTAAGAACATCTCCACGTCGGTCAAGTCAGCCTTAGACTTTTTGCGTCGCGCCTTCAACTGATTGAGCAAGTCGGCCGGCTCTGGAAATTCTGCGACGGCCGGAACCCAACCCCTAATTCCCCATCGGTGGACCCCGATCGACCATCATGGGACAATTTTTCGATGGCAATACCATAAAAAAGTTTAATTGTCAATAGTTAAATCAACTGAACTGAAGATAGCAGAAACAGGTTGTCCGGCGAGTGCCCTTCTGAGGTTATCCTTATTGATCTGGCTAGTTATTGAATGAAACACTTGGATATGTTCGCAGCAACTTTATTTTATATTCCCCCAAATTTAATACTATTAGCGCCAGCCACAGGAATGGAAACAATGATGACATCGGAAAATACGGCAACTATTGTCCTACTATTAGTTGCTGTAGGAATCCTAGGTAGGGGTTTTTATCGCGCCAAACAAGAAGGCAAACTAGGGATTTTAGCTTGGTTGCAGTCAGTAGTGCTGATGACTCCCTGGCTGTTGTTTTTTGGTTTGTTCTCTGCTGGCATTTACCTAAATCTAGTGGCGGTATTGTTGATGCTAGCAGTATCAACCGGATTGTACATTTATCTGGGCAGGGAACTGCGATCGGCTGCGGGAGATAGAGTGTTACGATCGCGCGCTGATACTCCCGATGCTAGGGAACAAAAGTCGGTCAACGATGGCAATTTGGCCCCAGAGTCCCCGCCGGACTTCCCCACACAACCAGTTAAAACTGTAACCTCATCCCCCAACACTAATCCATTAGAAATCATTCCGGTTCCCGCCGAAGACTTAAAAGCAATTCAAGGTATCTTTGGCATCGATACTTTCTTTGCCACAGAAACAATTCCCTATCAAGACGGGTTGATTTTAAAAGGGAATCTGCGGGGAGATCCAGAACAAGTACACTCGCGGTTGTCGGCAAGTTTACAAGCCAGACTGGGTTCGCGCTACCGACTGTTTTTAGTAGAAAATCAAGACGACAAACCGGTAGTTATCGTCCTACCCAGCGACAACGACCCCCAGCCAAGTACCCTATCTCAAAAAATCCTAGCAGTGGTGCTGCTCGTAGCAACAATTGCTACTACATTAGAAACCAGTGGATTGCTCCGGGGTTTTGACTTCTTTAGTTCGCCAGCGAGATACCCAGAAGTTTTACCCATTGCAGCAGGAATTTGGGCGGTTTTAGGCTCTCGTGAAATTGCTCGCCGAGTCGTAGCAAATCGGTATCAGATTAACTTGAGTTGGCCATTTTTTATACCAACTTGGCAAATAGGTTCTTTTGGGGCGATCGATCGTTTTGAGTCCCTGCTACCTAACCGCAAAGTGCTATTTGACATCTCCATGGCGGGGGAAGCAGCCGGGGGAATAGTTGCTCTATTGATGCTGGCAGTCGGTTTGCTACTTTCTCACCCCGGCAGTTTGTTTCAAATTCCCGCAGAATTCTTTAAGGGTTCGGTTTTAGTAGGAACTTTGGCAAAAGTGGTTTTGGGTTCCGCTTTGCAGCAGCAGCTTGTGGACGTTCATCCTCTGGTGGTTATCGGTTGGTTGGGCTTGGTGATTACAGCGATTAATTTGATGCCAGCCGGACAGTTGGATGGCGGTAGAATCGTCCAAGCAATCTACGGCAGGAAAACTGCTAATCGCGCGACTTTGGTGACTTTTGGGGTATTAGCGATCGCTTCTTTAGTTAATCCTTTAGCCCTGTATTGGGCGCTGGTGATTCTGATTTTACAGCGGAATTTAGAGCGGCCATCCCTCAACGAGCTAACTGAACCTGACGACGCTCGCGCAGCATTGGGTTTGTTGGCTTTGTTTCTGATGATTGCTATACTTTTGCCGTGGACTCCAGCTTTAGCTGGGCGTTTAGGTATTGGCAACTAGGTCAAGTTCAACTTAAAATCCCAATACAAGGTAAAGACTGGGCAATTAAACAAGCTTGGTGCGTAGTTCACGGGAGTCAGTAGAGGTGCTTTGATAACGCCTTTGAAAGTCCCTTTGTGGTCTTAGTCAAGAATCCCCCTGATTCATCAGTGGGGAGTATCAACTAATGGAAAATCTCACAATTGGTTTAAACTTAATGTATCGAGTAAAAATCACTTATCTAAGCATCTAGGGTAAAGTTATGGCTAATCAACTTCCTCCTGTATTGGTAACTTTTGATGCAGATGTTTTGATGGCTGGCAGAACCCAAGTGTGGCAAGAATATGCCAAAGTGGGAAGTTGCTATCTCCCGGAAGTAGTATATGACGAAATAGATTATTTGACAGGGAAAGCAGTAGAAAAATCTCAAGAGCAAGTAGCTAGGGAGTTTATGCGCTTTTTTGCAGACAGTGGCTGGATTGTAACTGATGCTCAAGAAACGCACAGATCCCTAGAACCTTCGATTAAAAATCAAAGCACACAAGCAATGCTAGTCGTTGCAACGGCTCAGTGCGTTTACGGTTTAGCTCAGGAACACCCAGACGCACTCGTAGTGTTTGTTTCCAACACCCAGCCTCTACTCAAACGAATAGCTTCTGTAGGAAGTACAAATCTCTGTGGCATTACCGGGGCCATGATGTTAAATTGGGCCAGGAAGGGGGAACGTCCAGCGGCGGCAACTCAACAATTACAAAGTTTGATGCGAACCCTTGCCGAACGCAAATCAAATCAGCGGAGCCGCAGTAGAATTGAGGAAAATAGTATCAACCAAGCTGGGTCTTCAGCTAGTAAATTAACGGGGACGCGCAGCAATTTTGAAATGAAGTCGGCTAGCAGTTATGTTAAAACGAATAAAACGCCTTTTACTGAAAATCTTACTTCCAGTTCGCGTCCGAGAAAGCCGCCTCGCAGTCGGGAGGAACCGAGAGAAATGGCGCCGGCTGTCTATCGCATGAAACACATTACTGCTCCCAAAAAAAAGGGTGACAGTTTTATTTCTAACACGATCAATTTTTTGGGAGCCTTATTTTTCTTGATGGTAGCGGTGGGTATTTTGTGGCGGGTGTTTGATGTTAAAGGTTTTAGAAAGACTTTTGTTCCAGCCCTACCAAAGCCGTTGCAGCAATTTGTGAGGTCGATCGATCCTCGGTAAATGATATCCTGACCGCAGCAAATAGTTAAGATCCAACTAAATCACCGATAGGAGAGTTGCGTAAATTGAGATTTTTTGACCGTAGATGCAGGCTAGATGTAGAGATGTTTCAATAATGCTCAAGTGGAACGATATATTGAGTGGATTGGGATTAGTTTCGGCTGGCTTTGTATGTGCTGTAATATTTTTTATTCTTCTTCCATTCAGAGAGTACGATTATCCAGTACCGCTTTGGGTATTAGGAATGATGATTGCTCTTGGTACAGCACTTACTACAGTAATACATTGGGTGCTGTCTTCATCGTTGCTAAATCTGTGGACTAGGGCGAGTGGATTATTGGTTTGTCAGTTAGTGGCGATCTTGTTTGGTATGGTGTTTCTGGAAGATTCCCTGGTGCTGCCAAGTTTTTTATTTTTCGTAACTCTTATTCTAGGAATTACCAGTATTTATAGCCGTTTTTCGCCACAAAAAATACTGTTAATTCTGGGTTTGTGTACGCTATTTTTTATGGCTTTAATGTATTTATTTTTGATTGGTGGCTATATCCTGAAAGGCAAAAATCCGTTTTATGGTTCTTCCCAGCAGATGCTGCCACTTTTGAATCAAAGGGTAGAAATTCGCACTGATAATCCCGATCGGTTACAGTGGAATGGCAAACTTGGGGAACTCACGCATATTGGCCGTTATGAAGTGACAGTGAAAGTAGATGCTGTTGGAGATGAAAAATTGATATGGCCCTATGTCTATGTTTGGTGGCAGGATATCAAGGCTGCTCCTCAAGAGAATTTGAATTAAACTGCTAATAGTATTAGTTTAAAGCCGGTGTTGCTCCTTCTACAGGACGGACGATGGCGGGTTTATTGATAGCTTGAGGCTGAAATAGTGCTTTCAGCGCTGCGTCCAGATTTTCGGCCATGACAATGCGGTTTTCGTAGGCAACAATCACTCTTACTAAAGTGGGTAAACTATTGCGCTCGGCTTCTAAGTACAAAGGTTCAACGTAGAGTAAAGATTGTTCGATGGGAATTACTAATAAATTTCCTTGAATTGCTTTTGAACCTTGGCGATTCCACAGAGATATTTGTTCGGAAATAACTGGCTCTTGGTTGATTAAAGCTTCTATTTGTTCTGGACCATAAACTAATCGCTGTTTGGGAAATTGGTACAGTAGCAATTTTCCGTAATCGCCCTCATCGGATCGCCCCGCAATCCAAGCAATTAAATTGTTCCTACCGACCGGGGTAAAGGGTAGTAACAAAATAAATTCTTCTGATTTTTCGGTCGGCAGTTTTGTAATCAAATAATAGGGTGCTACTGGTTGCTGTTGGCTGCCGTAAATTTCATTGGGAATTCGCCATAAATCCTCTCGATTGTAAAATACTTGAGGGTCTTCCATGTGATAGGTTAACAAGCGTTCGGATTGAACGCTCAATAAATCTGCTGGGTATCTGAGATGTTTGCGGAGAGCCGGAGGCATTTTGTCAAGAGGTTTGAAGAGTCCTGGAAAAATAGCCATCCAACTGTTGACTATAGGGTCTGAGGGGTTGGTAACGTAGAAGTCTACAGAGCCGTTGTAGGCATCAATGACTATTTTTACCGAGTTGCGGATATAGTTAAATTCATTTTTTCCGGGATCGGAATAGGGATAACGATCGCTGGTAGTGTAGGCATCGACAATCCAGTAAAGGTAGTTGGGATAATTCTGATTGAGTGAGGGGGAAGACTGGATATTTTTGGTTGTTTTCTTGGCTGCTTTTTCTCGGAAATTAGTTTGACTAATCTGGGCGTTGACTACTACTAAGTAGGGGTCTGAATCGTAGCGCAAAAAAGGAGCGATCGCTCGTACTCTTTTGTTAATATTTCGGCGGTACAACAACTTAGTTTTTGGTGTAAAGTTGCGGGTGAAAGCTATTTGCCAATTTTTGAGATAATTAGCAAATAACCAGCGTCTCCACAGAGAGTCTATGGCAATTCCGCCTTTACCACTGTATGTATTGTAAACATTGTCTTCACCGCTGGGGTAGTCGAATTCTTTAACTTTGGTAGGTGCCATCACGTCGGTATCGGTGACTTCGCCGTAATAAATGCGGGGGTGCCCGATGGGTATACTGGCTCGAAGGCGATCGCTAGTGATGTCTAAAGCCGTCTCCCCCCTCGCTTCGACTCCAATATCTTTGACAAAATAATCTGGTAAACCGCCGGCACCGATAGTATTGACGGGAGAAAGAGTAAAGCCATAACCGTGAGTGTATACCAGGTGTTCGTTAACCCAAGTTTGAGCTTCGGGAGTAACTGCTGTGTAGTCTAATTCTCTAGCGGCGAGAATGACTTGTTGGCTGTCGGCATCTTGTTTTTGGATTTTTGGGTTTTTAACTGTGTAGCGATCGATATCAGCATCTAAGAATTTATAATAAGGTCTAATTTGTTGCAACTGTCGGTTGGTTTGCAGTAGTGGCAGTTTGTCCCACAGGCGGATATTGCTGATGGTAAGCTGATTTTTTTCCAAGTCTGTATAGCTTAATTTACCTTCTGGATCGAAAGTTTTTATTTCGATTTTATTGAGGTCGAATGCTTGTTGAGTAAAGGTAATACTTCTCTGAATATATGGTCTTTCTTTGGCTATTTCGTTGGGGTTGACAATTAAAAATTGGACGATTACTGGCAGTAAATAAATTAAGGATAAACAGCTTATAACCAAACTAAGGACAATGGATTTAAAGCTGTTACTTTTAATTTTTAATTTACCGACTGGCCAGAGCATAAAAATTGCGATAGCGATCGCCATAACACTGGCCAATCCATAGGAGGGCAGTCGCACTGTGACATCAGCATAATTAGCCCCGTAAGTAACGTCTCCCCGCGAGTACAGCAATTCGTAACGAGCTAGCCCATAGAGGAAGGCGATGGCTAGCATCAAAAGTGAGCCTAAGCCATACAAGTGTCGCTGCTGCGATCGCGAAAACCTCAAAAATCTTCCTTGACTCAAGCTGTTTGGGGATAGTAAATAGGTGAAAGTGCTAGATACTAAACTATACAAAAGTACAACAGTCAGTGAGAAGGCACACAATTCTAATATGGGCAGAATAAATACATAAAAGCTAAGATCTTGATTAAAAATAGGCTCAGTGATGTTAAAGTTAATGGGGTGGAAATAGAGCAAGACTTTTGTCCAGCGACTGGCGCTAATTATCCCGATCGCCAAACTGAGAAAAATGGCGAGTGCCCGCAGCCAAAAATCCGGCTTAATTGTCATGGCTAACATCAGTCCCAGCAGTAAGCCCAACTGCCACCAATGAGAAAATAACTGCACACAGAGCTGCCCGATGGAGTCAAATCCCAAATTAATTGGCCCGGCAGGCACTGCGCTGGCTATACTGAAATCGGCGAGGCTAGCTGCTGCTAACAGCCCGCAATGAATTACCATCAAACCTGCGATCGCGCTTAATCCGAATAACCACAACAGCAACCAGGGAAATGCCTGTTGAGGTTGAGACAAAGATAATTGATAATTCTGCTCCGTTTTTGTGAGACTTACTGAAGCAAATAACGCCCCCAAATTCGGCGACTTGGTTTCCTCAGTCGGATGTTTGAGGCGACGGGCTAAAGCTAAATTCCCCATCAAAAAAACAGCAGAAATAGCAGTGGGAATTACCCCCAGCAACCCTTGAGTTTTCAGCCTCAACAGCAAAACCTGAAGATATCCAACTTCCTGAAACCACAGAATTTCTGCTACCAGGCTGGTAACTAACTCCATCACCAGCCCTAGCCCCGCAATCAGTAGAATTATTTGATAAATCCGCCTGTTCAAAGTCATCATCTTCAACTTCTCGCCACTATCAATATTTGCCGCAGTTCATCGGGGTGAATTTGCGGTTAAAAAGTTCCTTTTTTTATTTTTTCAATAAGTATAGAGTGCAAATTTTCTGTTACTTTCAATAACTGCTCGGCCCTAAAAAATAAGGATTAGCTATTGACTTTGGGGATTTTTTTATGGTATATTTTAAATAATGGGAGTGGTGGCAAAAATAAAAAAATTGCCACCACTCCCATTATCTAATAATAGGTTATCACTTTGGGAAAGTCAAGCGTTTAAGCTTAAAAAAATGACGTTTTTTTTTAAATTTAATGCAAAAAAAATAAGCATGAAAACCAGAGGGAAATAATCCCCAGGCAGAGCCTGGGAATTAGGGCAAAAAATCAACTAGCTATACTGCTGATTGACATCCACATCCAAATTAAACAGTGTTTGCAAAGTCTGCATTGCTTGTCGCCGTGCCTCAATATCTTGCTGAGCGCGTAATTGCACCATTGGATCGTGTAAAATTTTATTCACAATCCCTCTTGTTAAAGATTCAATCACATCTTGATGTTTCTCGGAAAACTCTGAACCTAAACGCGATAAAGCTTTTTCTAACTCTTGTTCCCGAATCAATTCTATCTTATCGCGCAAACAGCTAATAGTCGGAACAGTTTCCAGGCTGCGCCACCAAACATCAAAAGCTGCTACTTCTTGTTCGAGTATGCCCTCAGCTTCCATTGCCATTTTGCGGCGGGTTTCGTGATTTTGAGCTACCACAGCTTTTAAGTCGTCTACATTAAACGACTTGACATTGGTTAGCTCTTTTACATCAGAATCGACGTTGCGGGGGACAGAAATGTCCACTAACATCAAAGGGCGATCGGGTGCTAAGACAGTTGCTAATTTAGCTTTATTTAAGAGTGGATCGGTAGCAGCGGTGCTGGTAAAAACCAAGTCGGAACTAGCAATTACCGACATCATTTCTGAAAGCTGATATAAATGTAATGGGGCATCTTTAAACAGGCTGGCTAATTCTTCTGCACCACGGAGCGATCGATTGACGATCGCAATATGGCTAGCTCCTTTGGAAAGCAAATGCTGCACCAAAAGTCGGGACATTTTACCCGCACCGATAATCGCAATCCGGCTGGTTGCTAAATGCTGACCTTTGAGTTGAGCCAGTTCCGCCGCCGCCGAAGAAATGGAAACCGCACCGGTACCAATACTGGTTTCTGTGCGAACACGTTTCCCTGCTGTCATGGCTTGCTTGAGCAAGCGCTCCAAAATTCGACCTACACCTTTATACTGCTGAGCGAGTTTGTGAGTTTGTTTCACCTGAGCCAAAATTTGCCCTTCTCCGAGAACCAAACTGTCAAGGCCAGAAGCAACTCGCATGAGGTGCATTACCGCATCTTCGTGCAGTAAGATGAACAGGTGAGGTCGCAAAGACTGTAAAGGAACTTTACTGAATTCTGAAAGGAATTGAGTAACTTCCCGCACACCAGGTTCCGACTCGGTGGTAACAATATAAATTTCTAAGCGGTTGCAAGTGCTGAGAATAGCAACCTCTTGAATATGTGGGTAGCTACGCAATTGGGCTATAGCCCCTTCAATCTTCTGTTCTGGAATGCTCAGTTTTTCACGAACTTCAACCGGCGCTGTTTTGTGGCTAAGACCTACAACTGCAATATTCATATCTGTGATTTGTCACTATTTTTTTTTACTGGTCAACAGTCACCTGTCATTAGTGTTTAGTTTATCCTTAATTGCTAATAACTGGTGACTGTCAACACTCAACTGTCAACAAGCCAACAGCTTAATGTTGGCTATTAACACTCAAAAGTTAACAGCCAACAGTCCACAGGCAAAAGCCAACAGTTAACTGTTAATTAATGACTAATTTAATTGCAGAGATTTCGGCTGGTCAAACATATGGATTGTATCCACAAACCGAGCAGTCTTGGACTGAGAAGAAATTACCAAACTTTCAGTACGAGCGCCGCCACCAAAGAAGCGAACTCCATCCATCAGCGTTCCGGGAGTAATTCCGCAAGCTGCAAACAGAACTGTTTCCCCCGATGCCAATTCTTCAGCATTGTAAATCTTGTCTGGGTCTGTGATGCCCATTTCTTTAAGTCGAGCGATATTGCTCTCTTTACTTTCACCGATCAAACCAGTTTTTACAACCGCCGGATCGTAAATCAACTGCCCTTGGAAGTGACCGCCCAAACAGCGCATTGCTGCTGCTGAAATCACACCTTCCGGTGCTGCACCAATACCCATAAGTGCGTGGATATTAGAACCAGAAAACGCGCAAGAAATTGCTGCTGAGACGTCGCCGTCGCTGATCAGTCGAACTCTTGCACCCGCTTGCCGAATTTCATTAATTAAATCTTTGTGCCGGGGGCGGTCCATCACCACTACCACCAAATCCTCAACACTGCGGCCGAGACAATCAGAGATAATTTTGAGGTTTTGGGTCGGTGTCTTACGAATATCTACATGATTTTTGGCAGCCGCAGGAGCAGCTAATTTGTTCATGTAGAAATCGGGAGCAGCAAACAAACCACCTTTTTCGGAGATTGCTAAAACTGCCATGGAACCGTTTTGACCGTAAGCCACTAGGTTAGTACCTTCGCAGGGGTCAACAGCGATGTCAATCTCGATTAATTCATCTATGTTGCAGACATCTTTAGCATCTTCGCGGGTACAAATACCCACTTGCTCGCCGATATAAAGCATGGGTGCGTCGTCGCGTTCCCCTTCACCGATCACGATGCGACCGCGCATATGAATTTTGTTCATCCGCTCGCGCATGGCTTCTACAGCCACTCTGTCGGCTTCATCTTTCTCGCCTTTGCCCATCAATCGAGCTGAGGCGATGGCTGCCTGCTCTACTACTTCGATAATCTCTAAACCGATTGCATTGTCCACGAACTATATCCTCCCAACTGAGTCCTGCGTGCCTTGTGCTTTTTTTGCACTCCCAGCAATCAAGTTTATCAGAGGCGGGGATCTGTGCGAGCGTAAGTCTTGAGTTAGTTTGTGTTAACTTTTGCTTCTTACAGACCCGACAGTGGGAAATTGATCCACAGGAGAGTGGGAGAGAGTGGAAAAACCTGAGCCATCTTGGGCGATCGGATTGACCGAAAATTTGGGTGCAAGCCCCGTCCTTTTAGGACGGCTTTAATTAGACTTCTTGAAAAAGCGTTTCAACGTTTGCTCATGGTTGTGGTAGAATCAGGTAGGAGGATAGAGCAAATGTTTCATTTAGTCTACGAATTCAAACTCAAACCAACGGCAGGACAAATAGCAATCTTTGAAGATTGGCTAGAACAATGCCGTCGCGTATACAACTACGCATTGGCCGAGCGTAAACATTGGTTTGAGTCTCGTAGTTGTCGAATTAACGCTTGCTCTATCCGATCTGAGTTCATCATTCGGGCCGAAACAAAACGACCAACTTATGCAAGCCAGTGCAAAAATTTAACTACGGCTAGGGCAAACATACCCACTTTGGCTGCCGTCCAAGTACACGTCCTACAGCAAACACTGAAAAGGCTTGAAAAAGCGTTTGTGAGTATGTGGGAACAAAAACACGGTTTCCCCCGCTTTAAGAAAGCAGGAACAATGCGATCGTTTGTGTTCCCACAATTGGGGGTTAACCCCGTCCAAAATCAAGCGGTGAAGCTTCCTAAGATTGGTTTGGTTAAGTTTCATCAATCACGTCCTATCCCTGATGGTGCAACGATTAAGCAAGCAAGGATAGTCCGTAGGGTTAGCGGTTGGTACGTGATGTTAACCCTACAATGGGACGTTTCAGTACCCAATCTAATGCCCCACGGTGAAGGTATCGGAATTGATGTGGGACTAACTAATTTTCTAGCAACTTCTAACGGTCTTTTAGTCAAGCGCCAAAGATTTTTTCAAGACGCAGAACGCAAGCTTAAATTGCTGCAACAACGTGTCTGTCGTAAAAAACTAGGTTCTAACAATTGGCGTAAAGCTCAAAACAAAGTCGCCAAACTGCATGAATACGTTGCTAACAGTCGGAAAGATTGGCATCGTAAATTATCTCATCAAATCTGCCAAAATGTGGGAATGATTTTCGTTGAGGATCTGAATCTGATTGGGCTGTCTAGGGCGATGCTAGGGAAACACTGCTTAGACGCAAGCTGGGGTCAGTTCTTCACAATCCTAGAGCAAACTTGTTGGAAATATGGCGTGTACTTTCAAAAGGTAAGCGCTCATAAGACGAGTCAAGTTTGCCCCAATTGTCTAGCAGAGACAGGAAAAAAACAGCTTGATGAGCGTACTCATTCATGCTCGGACTGCGGCTATACAACGGACAGAGATGTTGCAGCCGCTCAAGTAGTTCTAATTAGAGGACTTGCAGCCGTAGGGCATACGGTCAAGATGCTTGCTGAGGGTAAATTCATTGGAATCCCTGCGAATCAAGAATCCCCTCGCCTTTAGGCAGGGGTATGTCAACAAGCCGTGCATTACGGTGAATCCTAACTTGGGCGTGGAATATGTGGCTCGGTTGTTTGCTAATACGCGCATCCGATCGCAGAAGCTGGACAAAACGGCTTTTGATGAGTATTGCGAGGAGAATCCAGACGCGGCTGAAGCTCGGATGTACGAGAGCTAGTACCTAGCTAGCGATTAAGTTGTTTACCGGGCTGTAATTGGTGTATTTTTGTCCATCAAACCCGGTTTTTGGCTATCCCTGCGTAAGTCGCGATCGCTCAAAATTCGACAATTACGGGGGCGTGGTCGCTGGGTTTGATCAGTTTCCTAGGATTAATATCTATGGTGCAGTTTTTGGCTTTTTCATAGAGAGACAAGCTGAGATAATGGTGGTCAATTCTCCAGCCTTTGTTGCGAGGAAATGAGGCGGCGCGATAGTCCCACCAGCTATAGTGGCCACCTTCTGAGGTGAATTTACGAAAGGGGTCACTCAATCCTAATTCTATGATTTCTGTGAGTGCGAGGCGCTCTGGGACTGATAAGCCGGCGGAGTTAGCACAAGCTTTGGGGTCGTAAATATCTCGATCGCCCGGAACGATATTAAAGTCTCCACAAATGCACAAATGAGGTGATTTGTCAAGAGTAATTTTCAAGTATTTGTGTAACAATTTCAGCCAATGTAGCTTGTATTCATATTTCTCGGAACCCACTTCTGAACCGTTGGGAACATACACGGAGATAATACAAATATCGTCGATGATGCCGGTGATGAGGCGTTTTTGTTCGTCAAAAGTGCCGACGATTTCCTCACCGAGAATGGGTGAAAATCCGGCGCTAACTTGCTGCATGGGAACTCGACTCAAAATCGCCACACCATTGTAGGATTTTTGGCCGGAGATGTAACAGTGGTAGCCGATGTCGAGAAAGGGTTGCAGAGGAAAATCTTTGTCTATAACTTTGGTTTCTTGCAGACACAAAACTTCTACAGGGTTTGCTTGCAGCCAGTTAATGACGTGTTCGATGCGGGTGCGGATTGAGTTGACGTTCCAGGTGGCGATTTTCACGATGATAGTTTAAGGTACGCAAGTCTAATCTGCAATGGCGATCGACTGAACGCTTGGTTTGAGCTTTCAGAACAAAAATATAATATCACCTCCTGTACCATCCTGAGTTAAGAGGGGGTCCGCCCTGTTCCAGAACAATTAAAGGTGCTTGTGGGGTCTCAACCCCCAGATTGAGCAACCTCTACTTCGGAAATCAAATTCGGCAAAGTTGAATAATCTAAGTACCTCAACTGCGACAGGGCCTTGCTTGTGTTAGATTGAGCGTAATTATTGTGAACTCTTCTCCTCCGGCGCGTCAGACAAATGGTTATTACAAAACGAGGGCTTGTTCTAAGTGCAGCAGCGGTGGTACTCACTGCTGTAACTCTTGCCAACACTGGTTGCAGTTCTAAATCTCTAGCTTCTTTTAGGGGTAGTCCCAAAGAGTTGGTTGATGAAGTTTGGCAGATTATTGACAAAAGTTATGTTGATGGTACTTTTAATCAGGTTGACTGGAAAGCAGTACGAAAGGATTATTTGAACCGGACCTATAGCAGTGATGAGGATGCTTATAAGGCCGTGCGGGAAATGCTCAAAAAGCTCGACGATCCTTATACTAGGTTTATGAACCCGCAAGAGTTCAAAAATATGCAGGTTGACACTTCTGGAGAATTAACAGGAGTGGGAATTCAGTTGACTCAGGATGAGAAAACCAAGAAATTAGTGGTGATTTCGCCCATTGAGGATAGTCCGGCTTTTAAAGCGGGGATTCAAGCAAAAGATATTATTAGTAAAATCGATGGCAAAATCACTGAGGGGATGGACACGAATCAAGCGGTAAATTTGATTCGCGGTCAAGCTAATACTGAGGTGACACTGACTATTATCCGTAATAATAAGGAAATAGAATTTAAGCTGAAACGGGCGAAGATTGAAATTCATCCGGTGCGCCATTCGGTGCAGAAAAGTTCGATGGGTGAAATCGGCTATATTCGCCTGAATCAGTTTAGTGCAAATGCGGCATCGGAAATGCGATCGGCCCTTCAGGATTTGGAAAAGAAAAAAGTGACAGGCTATATTTTAGACCTGCGTTCCAATCCGGGCGGGTTGTTGTATGGGAGTATTGAGATTGCTCGGATGTGGCTCCAAGAAGGTACGATCGTCTCTACGGTCGATCGAATCGGCGAGACGGATAGACAAACTGCCAATAAAAAAGCGATTACTGACAAACCCTTAGTGATACTGGTAGACGGGGGTTCTGCTAGTGCTAGCGAGATTCTTTCGGGTGCTTTGCAGGACAACAAACGGGCGGTTTTGGTGGGAACAAAGACCTTTGGGAAAGGTTTAGTGCAGTCGGTACGTGGTGTGGGAAATGGTTCGGGTTTAGCTGTGACGATCGCTAAATATTTTACTCCCAGTGGGCGGGATATCAACCACTTGGGCATTGAACCGGATGTGAAAATTGAACTCACCGAAGCTCAAAAAGAGGAATTGAGGCGCGATCGGGATAAAATCGGTACGAATGCAGATCCGCAGTATGCGAAAGCTTTGGAAGTTTTGACCAAGAAAGTGACTGGTAAAACAGTAAATCAGAAGGCTGAGTCGAAACCGAATGCTGCGCCACCAAAAGCGAATGCGGCCCAGGCTAAGCCGAGTTCGGCACCGGCTAAATCCAAGTAAGTAAATCCATCTAATTAAACGTAAGATACAGGTGGCTAAAAAGCTTGCTGTATGAGCATTGTTCACCTCTATCTTCTTCCTTCTTCCTTCTTCCTTCTTCCTTCCCCCCTTGGGGGGGGGCAGGGGGGGTTCTTCTTCCTTCTTCCTTCTTCCTTCTACTTAGTTGTTCACAAAAACTTGCTGTCAGAAGCACTAAAGTCCTCATTGCAAACCTGGTGGGTATTGATACTCCCCACCGATGAATCGGGGGGATTCTTGATTAAGACCACAAAGGGACTTTCAAAGGCGTTAACAAAGCACCTCTACTGACTTCTTTGAGACAAAGCCCCAAAGTTGCCGCTACTTTTC